>JBQCEL010000139.1:0-3436 GCA_051960255.1 Rhizobiaceae bacterium | reverse complement strand
CCGCGCATACCCTGACATGGGCGTCGTAATGTTCGGCGAAGAGGTCGAAAGCCGGCATGGCCGGCGCGTCCATATAGGCGCTTGCGGCGAGTTCCAGCGACTTTCGCAATTGGTGATGGTTCTGCTGGTCGGTGAGGTCCAGATTCTTGTCGAACCATTTGGCCCCGAGCGCTTCGGCGGCATAGCCGACCCCTTCCTGTCCGCCTTCCAGTCTCAGGCGGATCGCGGCGATCGCCTGGCGGCCATGCGTCGCCGTCGTGACGCCGAACCGGAAGGGCATGCGCATCCGCGTCGATCGCTCGCGGAGCGTGATCGCAAGCAGTTTGACGCGCGGCGGCGTCATGCCGGCGCCCGGCGCCCGATCGCTGCCTTCGTCCCTGATTTGCGCCCTGTCAGCACGTCATAGATGTCGAGCGCGTATTGGCCGAACTCGGCCGTCGCGCGTGTCTCGACCGTGCGCGGGCGCGGCAGATCGATATCGACGATGGTGGCTATACGGCCCGGCCGCGGCGACATCACCACTACGCGGTCGGAAAGGAAGACGGCTTCGGGAATGGAATGGGTGACGAACACGATTGTCTTCCGCGTGCCGCCCTTGTTTTCCGCCTCGCCCCATATGCGCAGCAATTCGAGGTTCATATCGTCGCGCGTCATTGCGTCGAGCGCGCCGAAGGGCTCATCCATGAGCAGAAGGGGCGGATCGAGCAGGAGGGCACGGCAGAGCGAGGCGCGCTGCCGCATGCCGCCCGAAAGTTCGCCCGGATGCTTGTTTTCGAAGCCGTCGAGACCGACGAGGCGAAGAAGCTCGAAGGCGCGCTCGCGGTAATGTGCGGGCTTCAGTCCGGCGAGTTCCGCCGGCAGGAGCACATTGTCGAGGATGGTGCGCCATTTGAGCAGAACCGCGGCCTGAAAGACCATGCCGACTTTCGGGATCGGCCGGGTTACCGCCTGGCCGTCGACCACCACGGAACCGGCCGTCATCGGCCGCAGCCCCGCGACGACGCGCATCAGCGTCGATTTCCCGCAGCCCGAAGGGCCGACGAGCGAGACGAACTCGCCCTGCCGGACTTTTAGCGTGATGTCGCGAAGCGCCTCGACCGGGCCGCTGCCGGTCTCGTAGGTCATCCCGACCCGGTCGAGTTCGATCGACGGTTTCTCCAGCCGCATGTCCATGGCGCCGGCTATTTCACCTGCTCCGGCATGGCGACCTTGGTGTAGAATTTGGTCGTGTACACATCGGCGCAATCGACCTTCTTCGGCAGGCCCATATAGGTGTTCACCAGATCGACGGAATCGCACATCTTTTTCTGGTCGATCCACCCGATGCCGTTCTTCCTGTAGCGCTCGGTGTTCATCAGATCGAGGCCGAGCTTCATATTGGCGCGGATCGTGTCAACGTCGATTTCCGGCACGCGCTTCTTGAAAATCTTGAGCGCCGCTTCCGGATCGGCCATCACGTCTCGCCAGCCCATATAGGCGGCTTCGAGGAATTTCTTCAGCGCTTCCGGCCGTTCCTTCATCGTCTTTTCGCTCGCCATGATCGACATGGAATACATGTGGAAGCCGAAATCCGACCACGGCATCATGACGACATTGCCCTTGCCCATGGGCTTTTCATAGAGAGGCAGGCCCGTCGTGTAATCCGCAACGACATTGACCCGCCCTTCCGCGAGCGCGGCGACCTTGGCGGTCGGCTGGACATTGACCCATGTCACCTTGCTCATGTCGATATTGTTGACCTTGGCGAAGGCCGGCCACATTTGCCGCTGGCTGTCACCGGGAGGAGCGCCGACGGTCTTGCCCTCGAGTTCCTTCGGCTTGGTGACGGGATGATCCTTCGAGCTGAAGAAATTGAGCGGCGTCTTGTCAAACACCATGCCGACCATTTTGACCGTCGCGCCGCGCGCATGCGAGGCGACGACCACCGCGGCATCGGCAAGTCCGGCGTCGGCGCGTCCGCTGTCCACCTTGGCGATCGAATCGCCGGAACCCTTCGAGTTCTCGAGCGTCACGTCGAGGCCGCGCTGTGAGAAATAGCCCTTGTCGAGCGCTACCCAATAGGCGGCATGATCGCCCACTGGGAACCAGTTTAGCGCGAATACGAACTTCTCGTTGGCGGATGCCGGCATGGCAAGCGCGCTGAGGATTGCCGCCAAGGCAATGACTTTCCTGATCATATCCAATGCTCCCATTTTTATTGTTCCCGGTTGATGAGTCCCGCCTACCTTTCCTGCCCTTCGGCCCAGGGGGCAAGCACGCGCGATAACACCGCCACGACGCCGAACAGCACCAGACCGATGACGGAAATCCAGACGAGCGAGGCGAAGGCAAGCGGTGTGTTCATGCTGCTCTGGCTGGCGATGATGACATAGCCCAGCCCGCGCTGGGAGGCGACGAATTCGCCCACGATCGCGCCTACCACCGCCGCCGTCGCGGTCACTTTCAGCGCGCTCAGAATATAGGGATAGGCGTTCGGTATCCTGATCTTCGCGAATACCTTCCATTTCGGCGCGTTGAACACCCGGCCGAGGTCGAGCATGTCGTCGTCGATCTGCGACAGGCCGACGGCGGTATTGATCACCACGGGGAAGAATCCGATCAGCGCGCCGATCAGCATGTTCGGCAGGATGCCGTAGCCGAGCCAGAGCAGGAAGAGCGGCGCCACGGCCACTTTCGGCAGCGTATTGACGAAGACGAGGAACGGCATCAGCGCACGGCCGAGCACGCTCGACCAGGCGATCAGCGTTCCCAGGAGGACACCGGACACGGCCGCCAGCACGAAGGCGCCGAAGATCGCCACCGCCGTCACGAAGGCGTGGCCAGCCCAGTCGATCTCATGCGAGAACATCGCCCGCACAACGGCAGCCGGGCTCGGAAGAAGATATTCGCGAATGCCGAAAACGGTCGTCGCAAGTTCCCACATGATGATGACGACCGCGAAGACGGCGATCGCCGGCAGAATGTTCAGAATGCTCCTCCACACGCTCTTCATCGTCTAGCCCAGCCACCGCTCCAAATTTTCGGCGACAAAGGCGTCGTCAGCCAGGTCGGCGTGAACGGAGCACACGCGATCGATCTCCTCCTTCTGGCCGGGGCTTAGGCCCTCCTTAGGATCGAGGCACCATATGCCTTCCAGCAGCCGCTGGCGGCGAAGAATTTCATGGCACCCGGCGATGCAGCCATGGGAATCGTTGGCGACATCGAAAAAAGCACTGTTGCAATCCGTGACGCGGCTGTCGAGCGCCAGGAGATCGGCTGGAACGGAAGCGGCCGAAGAGACCGCGCGGCAGCGCTCGTAGAGAGCGACGGCCTTTTTCGTCCAGACCGACCAGTGGCCGAGCAGCCCACCCTTGAAGCGGACCGCCACCGGCCCTCCGGCGCCCATGGCGACGAAGGGCGTGACCAGATCGAGCACGATATGGTCGTCATTGCCCGT
>JBQCEL010000138.1:0-3485 GCA_051960255.1 Rhizobiaceae bacterium | reverse complement strand
TTCAAATTTCTCGAGGATTTTTCCCATGGCAGCGCGCAAACTCTTCCTGCTTCCCGGCGACGGCATCGGCCCGGAGGCCATGGCGGAAGTCAAGAAGTTCATCGTCGCCATGAATACCGAGCTTGGCGCGAATTTTGAAACCGAAGAGGGCTTGGTCGGCGGCTGCGCCTACGACGCCCACGGCAAGGCGATTTCGGAAGAAGATATGGCGCGCGCCATGGCGGCGGACGCGGTTCTGTTCGGCGCGGTCGGAGGTCCGAAATGGGATGGCGTGCCCTCTGACGTGCGGCCGGAAGCAGGGTTGTTGCGGCTTCGGAAGGACATGGAGCTTTTCGCCAATCTGAGGCCCGCCATCTGCTATCCGGCGCTGGCGGATTCCTCTTCGCTCAAGCGGGAATTGGTCGAAGGTCTCGACATATTGATCCTGCGCGAACTGACCGGCGGCGTCTATTTCGGCGAACCGAAGACGATCACCGATCTCGGCAACGGCCAGAAGCGCGCCGTCGATACGCAGGTCTATGACACGTTCGAGATCGAGCGCATTTCGGGCGTCGCCTTCGAACTGGCGCGGACGAGGCGCAACAAGGTCTGCTCGATGGAAAAGCGCAATGTCATGAAGTCCGGCGTTCTCTGGAACGAGGTCGTGACGGCGACGCACAAGGCGAAATATCCCGATGTCGAGCTTACTCACATGCTGGCGGATGCCGGCGGCATGCAGCTTGTGCGCCGGCCGAAGCAGTTCGACGTCATCGTCACCGACAATCTCTTCGGCGACATGCTCTCCGACGTGGCGGCGATGCTGACCGGCTCGCTCGGCATGCTGCCCTCGGCGTCGCTCGGCGCACCCGATCCGAAGACAGGCAAGCGCAAGGCGCTCTACGAGCCCGTGCATGGCTCCGCGCCGGACATCGCCGGCAAGGGCGTCGCCAACCCGATCGCCATGATCGCGTCCTTCGCCATGTGCCTGCGCTATTCCTTCAACATGATCGCCGAAGCGGATCGTCTGGAAAACGCGATCGCCGCGGTGTTGGATGATGGCTACCGCACCGCGGACATCATGTCGGGCGGCATGACCGAGGTCGGCACATCGGCCATGGGCGATGCGATCCTGGAAAAATTCCTCGCCGCATCGGAATAAGTTTCACGACGAAAAAAGGGCCGGTGGTTTGCCGGCTCTTTCCACGATAGAAACTGTTTCGCTCAACCCTTCGGCTTCAGCGGCATCGGCGCGACCGGAGAGCCCGGGCCGATCTTCTGCAGATTGCCGACAATCACCTGTGTGTCCTTCGGCAGATCGCCCTTGACCGCGACCAGTTCCCCATCCGTCGGGCCAAGCGACACGAAGCGCTGCTCGACCTTGTTGTCCTTGCCGACGACATAAAGATATTTTCCGAGCTGGCTCGATCCGAGCGCCACCTGCGGCGCCAGAAGCGCATCCGGCTGGTCGCCGATATGCAGCCTGACCTGCACATATTGTCCGGGCAGGAGCGTTTTCTTCGGATTCTCCACCGTCACGCGCGCGGTGATGGTTCCGGTCGCGTGGTCGACGACATTGTCGAGGAAGGTCAGCGTGCCCTTATATTCCGCGCCGGTTTCGCCCGGAACCGTGACTGTCGCTTCCAGCCTGCCGGCGGCGCGCGCCTTTTCGATGCGCGGCAGGTCGCTCTCGCCGGGATTGAAGGTGACATAGATCGGATCGAGCTGGACGAGCGTGTTCAACGCCGTCCCGGCGATGCTCACCAGCGTACCCTCGGGGGCCCGCGTGCGTCCCAGACGGCCGTCGAAAGGCGCGCGGATCTCCGTATAGCCGAGATTGATCGACGCCTGGCGGACAGCCGCCTTGTCGACGGCGAGCGCCGCCGCGGCCTGCCGTTGCGTGCTGGTGCGCTGGTCGAAACTGTCCTTGTCGATCCAGCCGCTCTTTTCCAGCTGCGAGCCGCGATTGAGATTCGATCGCGCATATTCCAGCGCCGCCGCATCCCGCTCCGCCTGGGCGTTCGCCTGGTCGAGAAGCGCCTGATAGTCGCGCGGATCGATCTTGTAGAGAAGATCGCCCTTCTTCACGTCCGCGCCGTCCGGAGCGACCTGCTTCTCGATATAGCCGGAAACCTTGGCTTCCAGCGTAACATTGCGGATCGCCTCGGTTCGGGCCGGGTAGTCGAGATAGATCGGGATCGTCTTCTTGACGAGCTTCGCCACCGGAACGGGCATGACGAAGGCGGCCTGCGAACGGGTAGCCGCGCCGGCGAGATCGCCGTGGAGTTCCCAACCGTTGCGATCGAAAACATAGATGCCAACCGCCGACACCGCTCCGGCGAGCACGGCGGCGCCAATGATGATTTTCCACACGCGCATATTGCGTTTCTCCAGAGTTACTCTGCCGCCTGGGCAGGCTCGAAAACATGCTCCTCGGGCAGCGCCGGGCGTTGTTCCTCGCGCGGCTTGCCCTCCCTGATCCTTTCGATGACCGCGTAGAAGACGGGCACGAACATCAGGGAAAGAACGGTCGCGGCGAGCATGCCGCCGAAGACCGCGGTGCCGATCGATTGCCGGCTGGCCGCGCCGGCGCCTGTCGCGAACATCAGCGGCAGGACGCCGAGGATGAAGGCGAAGGCCGTCATCAGGATCGGGCGCAATCGCAAGCGCGCCGCTTCCATCGCCGCCTCGACGATGCTCAGCCCCTCCTCCCGCCGCCGGCGGGCGAACTCGACGATCAGGATCGCGTTCTTCGCCGCCAATCCGACCAGCATGACGAAGCCGATCTGTGAATAGACGTCGATCTGCATGCCGCGCGCCCAGAGCGCGAACAACGCGCCGAACAGGGCGAGCGGCACCGCGAGCAGCACCATGAACGGCATGGCGAAGCTTTCATATTGCGCCGCCAGGATCAGGAAGACGAAAACGATGGCGAGCGTGAACACCACAGTCGCGATCGATCCGGCTTTGAGCTCCTGATAGGTGATGCCCGTCCATTCATAGCCGAAATCCCTGGGCAGCGCCGTTGCCGCCGCGCGCTCCATCGCCGCGATCGCCTGCCCGGAGGAATAGCCCGGCGCCGGCCCGCCATTGATGAGGGCGGAGGCGTAGTTGTTGTAATGCGGCACCGTTTCCGGCCCGACGATCGGCTTCAGCGTGCCGAGCGTAGAGAGCGGCACCATGCCGCCCGAGGCATTGCGCACATAGAGCTTCGAGATGTCCGACGCCTGGGCGCGGGCATCCTTGTCGGCCTGGAGCGTGACGCGGAAGGTCCGCCCGAACAGATTGAAGTCGTTGACATAGAGCGAGCCAAGATAGATCTGCAGCGTGTTGAAGATATCCGGCAGGCTCAATCCCAGAAGCTTCGCCTTCGTCCGGTCGAGGTCGTAATCGAATTGCGGCGTCGAGGTCGAAAACGACGTGAACAATTGCTGCGGGTTGAGCTCCGGCTGCTTGCGCGCCTCGGCGATCAGCGACTGGACCGCCTGGTTCAGCGCCACGCTTCCCTT
>JBQCEL010000137.1:0-4216 GCA_051960255.1 Rhizobiaceae bacterium | reverse complement strand
TTTGTCCGATAAGGGCCGCTTCCAGCGCCGGCAGACGTTTGGCTACCGCCGAGCATGAGCCGATCGCCAGCGCCGCTTCCGCGATCCGCCCCTCGTGATCCAGCACGAGCCGCGCCGCGGCCATGGCGATGGAAATGACGAGATAGCGGCGCGCGACGAGCTTGACGAAGGCCGAGCGGCCGGAGGTCGAGGAGTGCGGCACGCGGATGGCCGTCATCAGTTCGTTCGGTTGAAGCGCGGTTTCGCGGTTGCCGAGGACGAATTCGGAAAGTGGCAGATGGCGTGGCCCAGCAGCAGAACGCAGTTCCACTTTCGCATCGAGCGCCATCAGCGCGGGCACGCCATCGGCGGCGGGCGAGGCGTTGCAGAGATTACCGGCCACCGTGCCGGTATTCTGGATCTGGACCGAGCCGACCTCGCGCGCCGCTTCTTTCAGGCAATCGAAAGCCGGGGGCTGGTCGTGGCGGATGAGATCGGTCCAACTGGTGCGCGCGCCGATGACGACATGGCTGTCTGTTGACGTGATGCCGCGCAGCGCTGAAAGGCCGTTGATGTCGAGAACATTTTCCCGCAAGGGCCGTGCGCCGAGCGCCGGATAAAAATCCGTGCCGCCGGCCAGTACCTTCCACCGGTCGGAAGCGCGCAGCGCCAGCGCTTCATCGAGATCGGCCGGTTTTGCGTAGCGTGTCATCGTCCGCCCTTGCGCCGCGATCTCCGGTAAAGATCGCGGTCAAAATTCATTCGTATGCAAATGATATACGCTCGCCGGAACTTGTCAAAGGATCGTTTTGGAGACAGGCTCGTTTCCGATTGGCGAGCGAAGGGAAGAGCGACATGGCAGGCGAGGCGCTGATCGTCATAGACGTACAGAACGATTTCTGCCCGGGCGGTGCGCTGGCGGTGCCGGAGGGCGATCATGTGGTCCGGCCGATCAATGCACTCATCGGCCGCTTCGAGCATATCATCCTGACACAGGACTGGCACCCGGCCGGGCATTCCAGCTTCGCCTCGACCCATCCGGGCAAGACTCCGTTCGACATGCACGCCATGCACTATGGCGAACAGGTTCTCTGGCCGGATCACTGCGTGCAGGGAACGGTCGGCGCGGCTTTTCATCCCGATCTCGAATGCACAAGAGCTGAACTTGTCATCCGCAAGGGTTTCCGGCAGGCGATCGATTCTTATTCGGCCTTCTTCGAAAACGATCATGAAACGCCGACGGGCCTTACCGGCTATCTCAAAGAACGCGGCATCGAGCGGCTGACCTTCGCCGGTCTGGCGACGGATTATTGCGTCGCCTATTCCGCGCTTGACGCGCGGCGCTCTGGCTTCGCCGCGACCGTCGTCATCGACGCCTGCCGCGCCATCGATCTCGGCGGCTCGCTGGCCGCTATGACCGAGAAAATGAAGCAAGCCGGCGTCGTTCTGGCCTGAGCCTGTTTCATTCCATGCGGTCGAGCGCCTGCCGCTGACGCTGCATTTCGAGAAAGATGCGGTAGTCGCGGTCGAAGGCCGGCCGCTTTTGCGGATCGGGTCTCAATTCCCTACCCTTTTGTCCCATGCCTGCCGCGGCCGAAGCGAGATCAGGATAGAACCTTGCCGCCGTCGCAGCCACCATGCCGGTCCCGAGCAGCATCGCGTCTTCGACAACTGGCTCGACAACGATGCATCCCGTCGCGTCGGCATAAAGCTGCATCAGGAGCGGATTTCTGGCATGGCCGCCGGTGACGTGGAGCATGTCCGTCGGAT
Source organism: Rhizobiaceae bacterium (assembly GCA_051960255.1). Lineage (GTDB taxonomy): Bacteria > Pseudomonadota > Alphaproteobacteria > Rhizobiales > Rhizobiaceae > Mesorhizobium_L. The sequence continues at coordinate 2,467 of JBQCEL010000137.1, read as the reverse complement.
AGCCCCCTTCCCTTTGCGCGTCGAGAATATGACGGACGCCGAGCGCGATCGCGATGGCGGTGCGCCAATAAAGCCGGCACAGGCTGTCGAAGGAGGAGTCGAGCGCCAGGCCGCTGATGACGCCGAGCGCATGCGGATCGGCAAGCGGCGAACGATTGCCGTGAAAATCAGGCAGGACATGGAGGCGGCTGGCGAAACCGTTTCCCTCCTCGGCGCGCAGCTCTCCGATACGCCCGGCGATCCGCTCATGCATTGCCCTATCGGGTTCGCCTCCCGCGCCATGCCAACGGATGACGTGATCGAGAAGCGCGCCCGTCGCCGACTGGCCGCCCTCGCTCACCCACCATCCCGGCAGGACCGCGCCCAGGTAGGGACCCCAGACGCCGGGAAAGCGGCGCGGCTCGCGCGAGATCGTCATCAAGCAGCTCGAAGTCCCGGCGATCAGTGCGGCATGGCGCTCCGGTCCATCTTGGGCCAATCCGGCCAGCGCGCCGAGCATGCCGGCATAAGCATCGATCAGCCCGGCGCCGACACGGCATTCCGCCGAGAGCCCCAGTGCCTGCGCGGCCTCCGGCAAAAGCGTTCCAACAAAGCCGCCGGGTGGGCTTGGATGAGCAAGCAGCCGGCCACGATCGATGAGGTCCGGAACACCCATTCGGGCGAAAAAATCCTGCCGCCAGCCATCCCCATGCGCGAGATAGGTCCATTTGCACGCGAGCGTGCATTGCGACCGCGTCGGCGAGCCGGAGGCCTTCCACGACAAGAAGTCCGTCAGGTCGAAGAAATAGCCGGCGTTTTTCCAAAGATGCGGCAGGTTGCGCTTCAGCCACATCAGCTTCGGCACCTGCATTTCCGGCGACATCACGCCGCCGGCGGTATCGAGCACGGCATGGCCGGAGTGGGTGCATTCATCTGCCTCGGCGAGCGCGCGATGATCGAGCCACGCGATCGTGTCCCAGCAATTTTCGTTGCTGGGCGAGAGCGGCAGTGGCGCGCCTTCCTTGTCGCGGACGACAAGCGAGCAGGTGGCGTCGAAGCCGATGCCGCGAACGTCCCTTGCGTCAATGGCCGCTTTTCGGCATGCCTCCTGAACCGCGGCGCAAACGGCCCGCCAAATGTCTTCGGAATCGTGCTCGGCGAAATCCCGTTTCGGCCGGCTGATCAGGATCGGATGGGTGGCGCGGGCAAGCAGCTTCCCCTGCCGATCGAGAATGCCCGCGCGGGCGCTGCCGGTGCCGACATCGACCGCACAGACGAAAGCGCTCATCCGCGGTCTTCTCCGCGCGACCTTTCTTCCAAGAGGCGGGGGAGCGAACGCATGTCGTCGAAAATCCTGTCAGGGTGCAAAGCCGAAAGGTCGGCGGCAAGCACCCCGCCGCGGTCATGCGAACCACCATGGAAGGCGAAAACCGGCATGCCGGCACGTTTCGCCGCCTTTATCCCCGCGGGACTGTCTTCAACGACGATGCAGTCCCTCGCCGCAACGCCCATCTCGCGCGCGGCGTGGAGGAAAAGATCGGGAGCGGGCTTTCCGTGCCTGACCATGACGGCACTGTATATGTGCCGCTCGAAGAGGTCCAACAATCCGGCGACCTCGAGCGACAGTCTTATCCGCTCGGGCTGACTCGACGAGGCGACGCAATAGGGTACCGTCAGTTGCTCCAACGTCGCACGTATGTTGCGGATCGGCTGCAATTCTTTCCGAAAGCGCTGGTAAAGTTCGTGACGGATATCTTCCAGATGTTCCTCTGTGATGACGAAATCGAATTCGCTTTCGAGCTGCTTGCTGATTGTCGCCATGCTGCGGCCGAGGAAATGGCGGTACGCGGCCTCCTCCTCGATGACGCGACCCTCGCGCGCCAGCACGTCGAGCAGGACGCCGATCGAAATCGGCTCGCTATCGACGAGGACTCCATCGCAATCGAAGATGATCAGCTTGGGAGCAGCCACGGTTCGCGTTCACCTCTCTTCGGGATTGGCGCCGCGCCTCATACCGTTTTCAGCATGCCGCCATCAATATGGTAGGTCGCACCGACACTGTAGCTGGCGCGGTCGGAGCAGAGGAAGACGAAGAAATCGGCGAGTTCGGCGACCGTGCCGAAGCGCTTGATCGGCGCGTGCTCGTCGGCGACCTGTTGCAGATAGCCCTCCCAGTCGCCGCCGCTGTCCGCCGTCAACTGCTTGGCCGTCTTGATCCAGTCCGGTGTGAGGATCAGCCCCGGATTGACGGTGTTGACGCGGATATTGTCCTTGATCACCTCATTGGCGAGGTTCTTCGAGAACATCAGAAGCGCCGCCTTGGTGACGTTGTAGATCGGCTCGTACCAGAGCGGCTGCACGGCGCAAATCGAGGCGTTGTGCAGGATGGCGCCGCCGCCGCGCTCGCGCATCATGGGCACGAAAGCGCGCGCCAGGCGGACGGCGGCCATGACGTGCAACTCCCAATAGGCCTGCCATTTCTCGTCCG
>JBQCEL010000136.1:0-9123 GCA_051960255.1 Rhizobiaceae bacterium | reverse complement strand
TGCTGCGCACGTTGCTCGTGGGCTTCGCCGCGGCGTTCTCAACCGTCGTCATCGCCAATCTGGTCATCCGGCGCCTGACCCATCCCTTGCACAATATGGCTGGCGAGATCGTCAGGATGGGGGAAAGCCTCGCGCTCGAGCACCGCTTCGCGTCAAAGGACGACGACGAGATCGGCGTCTTGGCTGGGGCGCTCAATGATGCGTTTGCGAAGATCGAGGCGCGCGATCGGGCGCTCAGGGAACATCGCGACACGCTCGAGCAAACGGTTGCGACACGGACCGCGGAACTCCAGGTGGCGCTGGGCGAAGCCGAACAGGCCAATGCGGCGAAGTCGAACTTCCTTGCAACGATGAGCCATGAAATCCGCACGCCGATGAACGGCATGCTCGTCATGGCGGATCTGCTGGCCGCGGCGCCGCTCTCGGCCAAGCATCTGCGCTACGCTGAAATCATCTCGCGTTCCGGCAAGTCGCTGCTCAGCATCCTCAACGACATCCTCGATTTTTCCAAGATCGAAGCCGGCCGCATGGAACTCGAGGAGATTCCCTTCTCGCTCGATGGCCTGGTGGAAGACACGGTCGCGCTTTTCGCCGCCCGCGCGCGGGAAAAGAACCTCGCGCTGACCATGCGCGTGGCCGGCGGCGTGGCGGATCGCTTCATCGGCGATCCGACCCGCCTTGGCCAGGTGATCTCCAATCTGGTGAACAACGCACTGAAATTCACCCAGGCAGGCGGTGTGGTCATAAGGGTCCTCGCGCTTGAAACCGATCCCGGTTTTCACGCCCAGAGGCTCAGGATCGAAGTCGCCGATACCGGGATCGGCATTCCGGCCGACAAGATCGATCGGATCTTCGAACGTTTTTCCCAGGCCGACCAAAGTACGACGCGGCAGTTTGGCGGCACCGGGCTCGGGCTCTCTATATCGCGCCGCCTTGTCGAGAGGATGGGCGGCGCCTTGTCTGTTTCGAGCGAAACCGGCTCGGGATCATGTTTCGCCGCCGATTTGACGCTGCCTTTCGCCATCGGCGAGCCTTCCGTCCGGCCTGCTCCCGGCCCGACCGGCGGCGCCGTTTCCCTGCTCCTGCTCGACGATGACGAACTGACCCGCAAAGAGACGCTCGCCGGCCTCGCCGATTACGGTTTCTCGGTGATTACGTGCGCCGACGCTCTCTCCGGTCCCGTATCCGTGGTGGTTGCAAAGCCGGAGCGGCTGGCGGATTTGGAGGGCATGGGCGACCGGCTTGCGGGCGTACCGGCGATCGTGACGCCGGCCTATGGCCAGGACGGCTCGCAGTATGATGCTGACGCGATGGTGGCGGAGCTCCCGCTTCCGCTTTCCCGCCGCGCTCTGCGGGCATTGGCGCATGCAGCGCGGACAAACGATTTCTCCAAGCTCGGCGCGGCCTCGCGGTTGAACACGGAGCCGATCGCCCTGCCGGACTTTTCCCATCTCAAGGTCCTCATGGTCGATGACAATGCGGTCAACCGCGAGGTGCTGCGCGAGTGCATGGCGACGTTCGGCGTGGTTCCCGTTGCCGCGGCGACGGGGCGGGAAGCGCTCGAACTTTGCAGGACCCATGCTTTCGACGTCATCTTCATGGATGGTTCGATGCCGGAAATGGACGGCTTCGAAGCGGCGCGGAGGATCCGGCTCATGGAGTCAGAAACCGGAGCCGCACCGGCGCGCATCGTGGCGCTGACGGCCCACGCCGCCGGGCCGCTCGCGGACCAATGGCGCGAGGCGGGAATGGACAGCTACGTTCCCAAACCCTTCACCGTCGCCCGTCTGATCGACGAATTGTCCGCGAAGGCCGCTTCCACCGAAGCAAGCCGGGCCAGGGAGACGATCGCTCGCACCGACGTGCCGCTGCTTTCGCCCGAAACGCTTTCGATGTTCGAGCTCGTCGCCGAGAAGACCGGCAGCGACATCAAGACGCGCGTTTTCTCGATGTTCATCATGCAGGCCGGGGAAAGCCTTGCCGCGATCGAATCCGCCATTGCTTCCCGAGCGGCTTGCGAAACGCTCGCCTCGCTCGTCCATGCGATGAAGTCCATGAGCAACAGTTCAGGCGCCGCCCGGCTGGCCGCCATATGCGAGAAGATCGAAACGGCGGCCCGCAACGGCATTTCCTGTGATTCCGCCGGGCTGGACACGCTTCGCGAGGCGACGATCGGGACCTTTGCCGCCATGGAGACGGAACTGCCGAAAGCTGCGGAGGCCGTTCGCTCCTCACCTGGGGGCGATCATGCCGCGACGGAGCAGATTGCCTAGCCAATCATGGAAAGCTCTTGATCAGCAATGCGGTCCGGCCTGGCTCCGGCGCTCGCCGGCCGATCCGCTCGGCATGGGTCCTGAAGCCAATGCCTCCAAAGCCCGCGCGATTTTCGCCGGGGGCAGGATAATGTCCGCCGTGCCGAGGTCGATCGCCGCGACCGGCATGTCGGCGAAACGGCCGACCGCTATGACGCGCTTCTGGGGGCCCGCGGATAGCCGATCGCATCGAGGATCCATGTCCTCCTGCGCAAGGCTGGGGGCCCGCTGTTGACGCCTTTCCTAAATGGATTTAGCTTTTTTCCGGCAGCGGGCGCGCTCTGGAGGTGAGGCGTCCCGAGGCTGTTTTCAAAGGAGGAGCTTGTGCCGACCGCCGGCGCTGGCGACGGGGGTGCAAACTTTTCTCCCATTGAGCGTCGTTACACTGCTTCGGCCGATTTCGACCGGCTTAGAAGAACCATGTGATCGGGAGGAAATCATGCGCAGTTCGCCCAAAGCCGTCCTGGCGGCGTCCCTTTTGGCTGTCAGCCTCGTCGCCGGCACAATGCTGAGCGGTACGGTCGAGGCTTCGGCCAAGTCCGGCAAGACCTGGACCATCGCTTTCGTGCCGAAGCTGATCGGCATTCCCTATTTCAACGCCATGAAGGAAGGTCTCGACAAGGCCGCCAAGAAGTTTCCCATCAAGGTGGTCTATCAGGGACCGACGACCGCTTCCGTTTCCGGCCAGGTCGAAATCGCCCAGAGCCTGATCAACAAGCATCTCGACGCCGTCGGCGTTTCCGCCAACAGCCCGACAGCCCTCGAAGCCGTCGCGAAGAAGGCCAAGGCCGCGGGCGTGCTTTTCTATTCCAGCGATTCCCAGGTCAGCGGTGACGACGTTTCGCTGCGCGTTTCGCAAGCCGACGATAAGCAGCTTGCCGAAACCGTCATCGACCAGCTCGCCAAGCAGATCGGCGGCAAGGGCGATGTCGCCTTTGTTTCCGGCGGCCCGACGGCGACGAATTTGAACGTCTGGATCGGCTTCATGAAGGACCACATGAAGGCGAAATATCCGGATATGAAGCTTGTCACCATCCAATACGCCGGCGAGGATATCTCGAAGGCGACCGACGTGACGGCGCAGCTGCTCTCCGCCTATCCGAAGCTGAAGGGCATCGTGGGCGTCAATTCGACCGCTGTGCCGGGGGCGGCGCAAGCGGTGCTGCGCGCCGGCATGAGCGGCAAGATCGCCGTGACCGGCATCACCGATCCCAACACCATCCGCCCCTTTGTCAACAATGGCACGGTCAAGAGCGTCGTGCTGTGGAACCCGGTCGATCTCGGCTATCTGACGGCCTTGGGTGTCCTGCAGCTGCTCGAGAACAAGCAGCTCAAGGCCGAGAACGACGTGCCCGGCCTCGGCAAGGTCGCCTATTCCGCCAAGACCAAGACGCTGCTTCTCGGCAAGCCGCTCGTCATCGACAAGTCCAACATCAAGCTGAACTTCTGATCAGCGGAGACAGGGGCGGCCCGGCGAATTCCTTCGCAGGTCGCCCAATGAGGTTGATGACCGCCTTCGAACTGAAAAACATCGTCAAGTCATTCGGCGGCGTGAGAGCGCTGAAGGGGGTCGATCTTCAAATCGAATCCGGGCGCACGCATGTGCTGCTCGGCGAGAACGGCGCCGGGAAATCGACCCTCATCAAGATTCTGACCGGCGCGTTCACGCCGGATGAGGGCGAAATCCTGATCGACGGCGAGACCTGCGCCTTGCGCAATCCCGAACATGCGCAGGCAATGGGCATTGCCGCCGTTTATCAGGAACCCATGATCTACCCTCACCTTAGCGTCCTTGAGAACATCTTCATGGGGCGCGAGATCGCCGGCCCGCTCGGCTTTGTCCGGCGCGATGCGATGCGGGCCGCCGTCCGGCCCGTTCTGACCGAACTCGATCTGCCCGAAACGCTGCTTGGCCGGCCGATGTCGTCGCTCAGCCTGGGCTATCAGCAGCTCGTCCTGATCGCCAAGGCGCTGGTGCAGAACGCCAGGCTGATCATCTTCGACGAACCGACCTCCATTCTCTCGCGCGCCGAATCGCAGCGCCTCTTTTCGATCATCGGCCGCTTGCGCGACGGCGGCCGGGCCATCGTCTACATCACCCACCGGCTGGAGGAAGTGCCGCAGATCGGCGATCGCGTCACCGTGCTCACCGACGGACAGGTGACGGGCGCCTATGGCGCGGGTGAATTTTCCGAAACGACATTGCTGGAGCTGATGGCCGGCAAGAAGAGCCGCGAGATCGAGAAGGAGATCGAGGCGCATCGCGACATCGCCGCGGATGCGGTGGAGCATCCGGTGCTCGCGGTCGAGGCCCTGTCGCATGAGAGCTATTTCGACGATGTGACATGGCGGCTTCCGGGCGGCGTCATCACCGGCATCTATGGCCTTGTCGGCTCCGGCCGTTCCGAGGTCGCGCTGTCGGTGTTCGGGTTCCTGAAGCCCTCCGCCGGGCGCATCCTGCTCGACGGCCATCCAGTCACGCCGGCGGACCCGGCCGAGGCCATCGCGCTCGGCATCGGCTATCTGCCGGAGGACCGCAAGCTGCAGGGCATCTTCGCCACCAAGCCGCTGGAGAGCAATCTCACTTCCAACAGGCTTGGCGGATTCGCCCGCACGCTCGGGCTCCTCGACTTCAAATCCCTGTTCGACGATGCGCGCCGCGTCATGGCGCGCTACAACATCAAGGCGCAAAGCACGCGCACGATGATCTCGACGCTGTCGGGCGGCAATCAGCAGAAGGGCCTGTTCGCCCGCTGGGCCGGCAAGCCCTTCAAGGTGCTGATCCTCGACGAACCCACCCGCGGCATCGACGTGCGCACCAAGGACGAGATCCATGATTTCATCCGCGATCTCGCCGCGCAGGGCGTCGCCGTGGTGGTGATATCCTCGGATCTGAAGGAGGTGCTTTCGGTCGCAGACCGCATCATCGTCATGCGCGAGGGCAGGGTCGTGGACGAGGTGGCGGGAGCGCATATGACGCCGGAACGCGTGCTCGGCGCCGCGATCGGCGCGGGAAAAACCAAGGTTGTCGTATTTGGAGATTGAATCGAACTTGCGCGGTTCTTTAACCCCACCCTTGAGCCCGCTTTTCGAGGGTAAGGCGATCATATATGAAATGACCCCCGCCCCTAACCCCTCCCCACAAGGGGGAGGGGAACGATGCGGCATCCCTGCAGAGCATCGAATTGCAGCGATTTTGGGCGAGAAAGCGACGCCGGCGTCTCCCTCCCCGTTGTGGGGAGGGCAATCGGATATGACGATTTTCACCCCCTCCGGCCCTTCGGGCCACCTCCCCCTGGCGGGGGGAGGAAAGCCGCGGCAACGCCGTTTTTCCCTCCCCTCCCAGGGGAGGGTGCCTCGCGCAGCGAGGCGGGTGGGGTGCATCAGCAGACCATATGCGATAGCGCTACCCTTGAGGGGTGGGGGTATGACGGCATCCAGGCCTCAGCAAATCGCCCTACGCAATCGTCCCAAGCGAAAGGCAGCCGCATGAGCTTTCAGGCGGGCGCGCGCCCGGACCAGATCGCCAGGCCCGCCGCGGCGCGCGGATGGCTTGAGAGGGCAGTGCGGTTCGCCAAGGGCCGCGAAGGCGTGCTCCTGATCACGCTTTTTCTGCTCGTCATCGTCATCAGCATCGGCTCACACGGCGCCTTCTGGGCGCCGGTCAACCTCAACAATCTGATGGTCAGCGCCGCCGTCACCGCCATCCCCGCCATCGGCATGACGCTGGTCATCCTGACGGGCGGCATCGATGTCTCGATCGGCTCCATGCTCGGACTCGTCGCGGCGATCGGCGGCAAGTTCTTCGAGGCCGGCTGGTCGATTCCCGTCGTGGCGCCGCTCTTCTGCCTCATCGGCGCGGCGTTCGGGCTGGTCAATGCCGCGATCATCATCGGCGGCCGCGTGCCGCCCGTCGTCGCCACGCTCGGCACGCTCAGCATCTTCCGCATGAGCGTGTTCCTGGTGCTCGGCGCCAACTGGATCACCATGATCCCGCCGGAACTGACGGTGATCTTCATTTCCGACCGCGTCTGGTTCCTGCCGGTCGCGAGCGTCATGGCGCTGGTGCTGATGGCCGGCTTCGCCTTCTTCCTGCGTTCTTTCCGGCTCGGGCGGCACATCTATGCGATCGGCAACAATGAGGAGGCGGCGCGGCTTGCCGGCATTCCCGTCGGCCGCATCAAGCTCTACGCCTACACGCTGCTCGGCATGTTCACCGGCATCGCCGCGCTGCTCACGCTCGGCCAGAGCCCGCTCGTGCAGACCTCCACCGGCACCGGCTTCGAACTCGGCGTCATCGCGGCGGTGGTGCTGGGCGGCACCGAACTCAGCGGCGGCCGCGGCACCATCCTCGGCACGCTGCTCGGCACGCTCATCGTGGAGCTCGTCAATGACGGCGTCGTGCTGATGCATATCCAGCCCTTCTGGGGCGGCGTCCTGCTCGGCGGCATCATCCTGCTGTCGATCGGCATCAACCAGCGCTGGCCGGGGCGCGGCAGCAAGGCGGCGGAGTAGATCATGGGCGCCACCGGATTCCAGCCAGGCCGCATCGTGCTCCTCGTCGCGCTCACCGCGCTGGCGCTCATCGGCTTCGCCTCGGGCGACCCCGGCATTCTTTCCGGCGCCAACCTCTACAGCATGGCCGTCTTCGCCGTCGAAATCGGCATCATCGCCTTCGGCCAGACGCTCGTCATCTGCGGCGGCGACGGCGGCATCGACCTGTCGGTCGGGGCGATCGCGGCGCTAGCACAGGTGCTGATGGGCCTGGCGCTGCAGGCCGGGATCTATTGGCCGGTCGCCATCCTCATCGCGGTCGCCACGGGAACGCTGATGGGCGTCATCAACGGCGTCCTCGTGACCCGCTATCGCATCGAGCCGATCATCACGACACTGGCGACCATGTTCGTGTTCGACGGGCTGGGCCTGGTCCTGACCGGCGGCATCAATATCGACCTGACGACTATGCCGCAGAGTTTCCTGGGTCTCGGACAGGGTTCGGTGCTCGGCCTGCCGTTCCAGCTTCTCTGCGTCTATCTGCCCGCCCTCCTCATCCTGATCGCCCTGCAGCACCGCACCCATTTCGGGCGCAGTCTCTACCTCGTCGGCACCAACACGCTGTCGGCGCGGCTGACCGGCATCAGGGTGGACCGCCTGAGGGGCTGGACCTATGTGATTGCCGGCCTGCTTTCCGGCCTTGCCGGCGCGATCGGCGCGGCGCGGCTCGGCACCGCCAGTCCGACGGCCGACGAGGAAGCCAATCTGATCAGCATCGCCATCGTCGTCCTCGGCGGCTCCAGTATCTTCGGCGGCGACGGCTCGGTTGTCGGGACGGCGGTCGCGACGGTGCTGATCGGCGTCGTCAATTACGGCCTGAGCTACAACGACTTCAACCCGATCTACCAGGCGGGCGTGATGGGCATCATCCTGATCGCCGCCGTGCTGATCGAGAACCTTGCCGGCGGCAGGCGGTGGGCGGCGCTGCCCTTCTTCACCGGACGCGGCCCGACCGCGATCCCGCGCAAGGAAAGCAGCGGCTGAGCCGTGCAATACCAAAGGCCATTATGAATGACCGTTCGGTCAAAGCCTGACGCCAAATCGGGTCCGAGGCAGATCAAACGATCCCGCCGCCGGCTGCATGGACGGCGGGCCGCTCATTGCTCACCCGTTTGCGATAACCGGAGGCGCGGTAGCAGGCGACCGGGTCGATGGCGCCGCCGGCCTCCAGCCGCGCCATCGCCAGGATCGGCTCGACATCGGTGAGATAGGCGCGCTTGACCGTCTGGCAGGCCATCAGCGCATCATTCTCGTCCTGATAGGCGGAGAGCGCCGCCCGGTCCACCAGCAGCGCCTGCGCATAGGCGCGCCGCACCTCCGAGGCGCTCACCATCAGGCTCTCGATCGGGTCGGTGACATTGTGCGACTGGTCGAGCATATGCGCGGGATCGAAGCCTGGCGCGCTGCGCTGGCGCGCATCGACCAGCTCGTTGAAGACGAGGAAGAGCCGGTACGGATCAATGGAGCCGGTGTCGAGATCGTCGTCGCCATATTTGGAATCGTTGAAGTGGAAGCCGCCGAGCTTGCCCATCTGGATGAGCCGCGCCACGATCATCTCGATATTGACGGTCGGCGCATGATGGCCGAGATCGACGAGGCAAAACGCCTTCGGCCCCAGTTCCCGCGCGACGAGATAATTCGTGCCCCAGTCCTGCACGATTGTCGAATAGAAGGCCGGCTCGAAGATCTTATGCTCGGAAAAGATGCGCCAATCCTTCGGCAGCGCCGCGTAGATCGCCTTCATGCTGTCGAGGTAGCGCTCGAAGGCGCGGGTGAAATGGCTCTGGCCGGGGAAGTTCGAGCCGTCGCCGATCCACACCGTCAGCGCCTTCGAGCCGAGCGCCTTGCCGATTGCGATACATTCCAGATTGTGCTCGATCGCCTGCCGCCGTGTCGCCGGGTCGGTGTGCGACAGCGAGCCGAATTTGTAGGAAAATTTCTGGCCGGGCTGGTCCTGGAAAGTGTTGGAATTCATCGCGTCGAAGCCGAGGCCGAGCGCCCCGGCGCGCTCCTTCAGCTCCGAAAGATCCTTCACCTTGTCCCATGGAATGTGCAGCGAGACGCGCGGCGTCGCCCGCGCCAGTTCGTGGATGACGGCGCAATCGTCGAGCTTGTCGAAGATGTGGCGCGGCTCGCCGGGACCGGGAAAGCGGGCAAAGCGGGTGCCGCCGGTGCCGACGCCCCAGGACGGCACGGCGACGCCATAGGCGGCGACATCGGCCTTGATGGCGTCGATGTCGATGCCGCGCCGGGAAAG
>JBQCEL010000135.1:0-7107 GCA_051960255.1 Rhizobiaceae bacterium | reverse complement strand
GCCTGTCGGCGTTTGTATTCAGCGATATAGAGCAAATTCTCGACCTTGCGCACGATCTCCGGATCATGACCGCGCCCGGCGATCGAGGCGACATCCATTTCCTTCTCGACGAGGCATTCGAGGATGTCGTCCAGCGCGGGATAGGGCGGCAGCGAATCCTGGTCGGTCTGGTTTTCGCGCAATTCCGCGGATGGCGCCTTGTCGATAATGTTCCGCGAGATCACCTCGCCCGACGGGCCGAGCGCTCCCGGCGGCACATGGTCGTTGCGCCAGGCGGAAAGCGCATAGACCTGCATCTTGTAGAGATCCTTGATGGGATTGAAGCCGCCATTCATGTCGCCATAAAGCGTGGCATAGCCGACCGACATTTCCGACTTGTTGCCGGTCGTCACGACCATGGAGCCGAACTTGTTGGAAACGGCCATCAGGATCGTTCCACGCGCTCTGCTCTGCAAATTCTCCTCGGTGATGCCCGCCTGCGTCCCTTGGAAAAGCTGCGTCAGGGCGTGCGAAAAGCCTTCCACCGGCTCCGCGATCGGCACGATGTCGTAGCGGCAGCCGAGCGCACGAGCGCAATCCTCCGCATCCTTCAGCGAGGCCGAAGAGGTATAACGGTAAGGCAACATGATCGTGCGCACGCGATCCGCGCCCAGTGCATCGACAGCAAGCGCGGCGCAGAGCGCGGAATCGATGCCGCCGGAAAGGCCGAGCACCACGTCGCGGAAGCCGTTCTTGTTGACGTAGTCGCGCAAGCCGAGCATGCAGGCCAGATAGTCGGCCTCCTCCTTTTCCGGGATGGTCGCCAACGGGCCGGCATTGCAAACCCAGCTTTCAGCATTCCCGTCTTGCGCGCCTGCGCCGGAACGGCGCTGCCAACGGGTGACGGTGACTGCCTCCTCGAACTGGCCCATCTGGAAGGCGAGCGAGCGATCAGCATGAATAGCGAAGGAGGCGCCGTCAAACACGAGTTCGTCCTGACCGCCAAGCTGGTTGGCGTAGATCACCGGAAGACCGCTCTCGATCACCTGACGGATGACGACTTGCTGCCGCACATCGGTCTTGCCGCGATAATAGGGCGAGCCGTTCGGCACCAGAATAAGCTCCGCGCCGCTTTCGGCGAGCGTTTCGCAAAGGCCGAGTTCGCCCCAGATATCCTCACAGATCGGAACGCCAAGCCGCACCCCGCGGAAATTGACCGGCCCGGGCAGGTCCGCGCCTGGCTGGAACACCCGCTTTTCGTCAAATTCTCCGTAGTTCGGCAGGTCGATCTTGTAGCGCTCGGCGATGACCTTGCCGCCATCGGCAAACACGATCGAGTTGTGGACGCCGGTTTCGCGCTTGAGCGGCGTACCGATGATGACGCCCGGCCCGCCATCCGTCGTGTCCTGCACCAATTCCCGTACGGCGCGCTCGCAGGCGGCAAGGAAGGACGGCCTCACGACAAGGTCTTCGGGCGGATAACCGGCGATGAAAAGTTCCGTGAAAAGGACGAGATCGGCGCCCTGCCCTGCCGCCTCGGCGCGCGCGGCGCGCGCCTTGGCGAGATTGCCGGCGATATCGCCGACGATGGGGTTCAACTGCGCAATGGCGATCGAAAGCGTATCGGGGGCATGGGTCATGGGTGAAGATGTAGCTTCCGACCCATTCGCTGGCAATCGGCGCATGGCCGGAAGAAAGCGAAGCTGGTCTCCTACTCGCTCCCTCCGCCCATGCGGGCCTTTAGCGTCTCAAGATCGTAATTCTCGCCGATCGACATGGAGAGAATACGCGAGAGATGGACATAGGGCAGTCTCGTCTCCGCTGCCCAGATGTTCATCTGCGCCTGAATAGTCGCAAGATCCTTCCTGGACGTGGGATTTTCGGCGATCTCCAGCCCGGCATCGCGCAGCGCCAGCACCACATCGTGCGAGAGGATGAAACCGTTCCAGCCCAGCCAACGCAACACATATTGGCCTGTATTGCCGCCGAGCCGGCTGCCGTTCTTGCCCAGAAACGCCATCAGCCCGATCTGATCGTCCTTCGGCCAGTCGGCGAGAAATTTGCCGAAGCCGCCATGTTCCTTCGAAACACGCTCGACGAAGGCGGCATTCTCCCGCACCGACTTGATCTTCTGCGGATTGCGCACGATGCGCTTGTCGGAGGCGAGATCGTGCCAGAAATCCTCCGACTGGAAGAGAAGACGCTTGGGCTCAAAACCGAGGAAGGCCTCTTCGAAGTGCGGCCACTTTTCTTCAATGACCCGCCAGACGAAGCCGGCGGCGAAGACGCGTTCGGACATCACGGATAGGATGCGGTTGTCCGCGAGCTTCGCCGCGGCGGCGTTGCCCGCGACGGGCGGCAGCAGGGAGCAGAGCTTGTCCTCTCCGCCCTTGCGGGAAGCGGCGCGGTCCTGAATGATTTTGAACGCTTTCATCTGGCCCTCCATCGCTTTCCAGCTTCCCGCCTTCGCAAATAGGTTTTAGCACTTTGCAAATGCAAGCCGTGAAGACAGGAGGGAGAAGCAGGATGCACAAGACAGTCGGCGAACTCGCAATGCAGATGTTGAAAAAGCGCCTGGAATCGCTCGGGGAACGCGAAAGACGGGTGCTGCAAAGCGCGGTCGAGCGGAAGGCGATTTCCAAGGATTCGAACAAGGCGTTCGTCAAGCAGCTTACTTTCGGCGGCAGGCTCGCCGATTCGATCGCACGGATCGGCGGCTCCTGGACCTTCATCATTTCCTTCCTGGTCTTCCTCCTGATCTGGACTGTCGGCAACACGATCCTTCTGGAGCGGCACGCCTTCGATCCCTACCCCTACATTTTCCTCAATCTCGTGCTTTCCATGCTGGCGGCAATCCAGGCGCCGGTCATCATGATGTCGCAGAACCGTCAGGCCGAGCATGACAGGATCGACGCCGAGCATGATTATGAGGTCAATCTCAAGGCGGAGATCGAGATCATGGCGCTGCACGAGAAGCTCGACACCATGCGCACGCAGGAGATCATGGTCATTCTGGAGCGGATAGAGGCGCTTGCCGGCCGGATGGAGCAGTTCGAGCATGCGGCAAAGTCGCGTCCGTCGGCATGATTCCAGCGATTTCCTGAAGCATGATCCAAAAAAACCGGCGCCTGTTTTCCGAATTACGTTTTAAAGAGGCGTCCCGGCGATCCGCTCGACAAGCGCCAGCACCCAGACGCCGCCCGCCAGGATGATGGCGAGCAGCACGGCGAGCGAGCCGCAATCCTTGGCGAGCCGGATGTCGGCGTTGAATTCGCGCGAAACGGCGTTGCAGGCAGCCTCGATGCCTGTGTTGAGCACTTCAACGAGGACCAGAACGACCATCACGGCGACAAGGAGTACGTAGCCGGCCCAGCTCAGCGCGACGAACCAGCCAGCGACGATCGCCACAATGAGCAACGCGATCTCCTGTCGGAACGCTGCCTCATCGCGGATCAGAAACCGTCCGGCACGCATCGAATTCAGGAAAGCGTTGACGAGCCGCTTCATTCAAATCCCCTCCGGCCGCCTCGGAGCTTTCGGCATCCGCCTGCCCCAAATCGCTGGAATTGCCCGAGCCGCCTTACCATATGAATGAAGATTAAACAGCTTCGCCATCGGCCGTTAAGCCCTTCATGGTTAGCTGGGAGCCGACCGGACGACATTTCTTTGGCGGCGATGAAACAAAACAGGCTTGCGTACGTTGATGACGCAAGGAGAACACGACAATGCTGATCATCATGTTCGCAGCAGCCATGACTTTGGTAATGTTGATCGCCACCGTTTTCGGCCTGCATCAGGAAGCACAGCGCGCTCGCGTCGAGATTCGCAAGAACCAGCCGAACAAGTTCATCTTCAAGTAACAAGCATTCCTGCAAGACATCAGCTTGCAGGATGGATTCGTCACTTTGCCATCCAGGCAAGTCATCTTCCGTATTACTCCTGCCCACCCGCTCCTTCGTCGGGAGTTGATGGTCCGGCGGCGTCGGGATCGTCTTGCAAAGCGTCATCCTCGCCTTGCGGCTCGGAAATGCGCTCGACCGAAACCACCTTCTCGCCCTCGGCGGTATTGAAGATGGTGACGCCCTTAGTGGCGCGGCTGGCGATGCGAATGCCGTCGACAGGCACGCGGATGACCTGTCCGCCGTCCGAGACCAGCATGATCTGGTCGCCATCCCGCACCGGGAAACTTGCGACCAGCCGGCCGATCTCATCGACCTTGGACACGTCGGTTGCCCGGATGCCTTTTCCTCCACGTCCCGTAAGGCGGAAATCGTAGGAAGAGGAACGCTTTCCATAGCCATAGGCAGTCACGGTCAGCACCATCTGCTCGTGCGCTTTGAGGAATTCGTAGCGTTCTGACGGCAGAATGGTCTCTTCGCCAACATCCTCATTGGTCAGCGCAATCTCATCCTCCTCGCCGCCTGCAGCCCTCCGCTCGCCGGCAGCCTGCTTGAGATAGGCGGCGCGTTCGGCGGGAGACGCCTCGACATGCTCGAGGACGGTCATCGAAATGGCGCGATCGCTCTCGCCCATATTGATGCCGCGCACGCCGACGGAATTGCGGCCGGCGAAGACGCGCACATCCGTGACCGGGAAACGGATGCACTGGCCAGAATCCGCGGTCAAAAGCACATCGTCATTTTCCGTGCATGTCTCGACATTCAGGATCTCGTCGCCCGCCTCGTCGAGTTTCATGGCGATCTTACCGGCGCGGTTGACGTTGGTGAAGTCCGACAGTTTGTTGCGCCGGACCGTGCCACGCGTGGTTGCGAACATGACATGGAGATCGCCCCAGCTTGCCTCGTCTTCGGGCAGCGGCAGGATGGCCGTGATACGGTCGCCATTTTCGATCGGCAGGAGATTGATGAGCGCCTTGCCGCGCGATTGCGGCGTGCCGACCGGCAGCCGCCAGACCTTTTCCTTGTAGACGATGCCGCGCGAAGAAAAGAACAGAACCGGCGTATGTGTGTTCGCCACAAACAACCGGGTAACGAAATCCGTGTCCTTCGTCGCCATGCCGGAGCGGCCCTTGCCGCCGCGCGCCTGCGCCCGGTAGATCGACAGTGGCACGCGCTTGATATAGCCCTCATGTGTGACGGTGACGACCATGTCCTCGCGCTGGATAAGGTCCTCATCCTCCATGTCGGCGCCGCCCTCGGCGATCTCAGTCCGCCGTGCATTGCCGAATTCGTCGCGTAAGGCCGCCAATTCATCCTTGACGATTTGCTGGATGCGAGCGCGGGAGCCTAGAATATCGAGATAATCCGCGATTTCGACGCCGATCTTGTTTAATTCGTCGGCAATCTCGTCGCGGCCGAGCGCGGTGAGGCGCTGCAAGCGCAGATCAAGGATGGCGCGGGCCTGTTCCTCCGAGAGATTGTAGGTGCCGTCCTCGTTGATCCTGTGGCGCGGATCGTCGATGAGGCGGATCAGCGCCTCGACATCGGCCGCCGGCCAGCGCCGCTCCATTAATTGTTCGCGCGCCGTCTGCGGATCGGGCGCGCTGCGGATCAACCTTATCACCTCGTCGATATTGGCGACGGCGATCGCCAGGCCGACGAGCACATGGGCGCGGTCGCGCGCCTTCTTGAGCAGATATTTGGTGCGGCGGCTGACGACCTCCTCGCGGAAAGCGACGAAGGCCCGCAGCATGTCGAGGAGCGTCAGCTGCTCCGGCTTGCCGCCGTTCAAGGCCACCACATTAGCGCCGAAGGAGGTTTGCAGCGGCGTGAAGCGATAAAGCTGGTTGAGGGCGACGTCGGCGACCGCGTCGCGTTTCAGTTCGATGACGA
Organism: Rhizobiaceae bacterium; assembly: GCA_051960255.1. GTDB lineage: Bacteria > Pseudomonadota > Alphaproteobacteria > Rhizobiales > Rhizobiaceae > Mesorhizobium_L. The sequence continues at coordinate 1,336 of JBQCEL010000135.1, read as the reverse complement.
CGCGGTAGCCCTGCCGGTCGCTTTCGTCGCGAATGTCGGAAATACCCTCGATGCGCTTGTCGCGCACCAGTTCCGCCATCTTTTCGATCATCGAGGCCTTGTTGACCTGATACGGCACCTCGGTAACGATGATCGCCTCCCGGTCGCCCCTGATCGGCTCGATATGCACCTTGCCGCGCATGACGATCGAACCGCGCCCGGTCGAATAGGCGGAATAGATGCCGGAACGGCCGAGAATGATGCCGCCGGTCGGGAAATCCGGCCCCGGAATGATTTCCATCAGTTCCGGCAGTTCGATCGCCGGATTGTCGATCAAGGCGATGCAGCCATCGACCACTTCGGTCAGATTATGCGGCGGGATGTTGGTCGCCATGCCGACCGCGATGCCGCCCGAACCGTTGACGAGAAGGTTCGGAAAGCGCGCAGGCAGGACGCGGGGCTCGCTGGCGGAAGCATCGTAATTGTCCTGGAAATCGACCGTTTCCTTGTCGATATCCTCGAGCAGCTCATGCGCCAGCTTGGTCAACCGCGATTCGGTGTAGCGCATCGCCGCCGGAGGATCGCCGTCGATCGAGCCGAAATTCCCCTGCCCGTCGATGAGCGGCGCGCGCATCGACCAATCCTGCGCCATGCGCACCAGCGCATCGTAGATCGAGGCGTCGCCATGGGGGTGATATTTACCCATGACATCGGCGACGGGACGGGCCGATTTCACATATTTACGATTCCAGTGATAACCGCTCTCATAAGCCGCATAGAGGATGCGGCGATGCACAGGCTTCAGCCCGTCGCGCACGTCGGGCAGCGCGCGGCTCACGATCACGCTCATAGCGTAATCGAGATAGGAACGCTGCATTTCCTCGATGATGGATATCGGCTCGATGTCCGATGGTTCGGCCGGGCCGCCCGGTGTCGTCTGGTCAGTCAAATGAGATCACAATCTGTGCTGGGAATCACCTTTCCCTTATATAGGGAAAACTCGCGGAAAACCAATCTCGAACGCCTTTTTCACCATCTATTTCCAACGGAAATTCAAATGGATAGGAGATTTTTTCTGCAGGAAGTGATGACCGTTCGCGATCCTACTTGCGGAACATGCATAATCGCCATTGAAATACCGGAAAATGCCCGCGCCCGACAGCGACGCAACGAAGCCGCAACGGAGAAAACCATGTTCGACCATATCTCAATCGGCGTCGCCGACCTTGACCGCTCCAAACGGTTCTACGACGCAGCGCTTGCCCCGCTCGGCTACCGGCTCTTGAGGGAAAGGGAGGCATCGCTCGGCTACGGCCGCACCCATATCAGCCTGTGGCTCCGTGCAACCGACAGGCCC
>JBQCEL010000134.1:0-2409 GCA_051960255.1 Rhizobiaceae bacterium | reverse complement strand
CGTGCACGGGCCGGCCGAAGGCTCGCTCGAAGCGCCGCTGACCGTGCTCGCCGATCTGCAGCGGCAGGGATTGGTGAAACACATCGGCCTTTCCAACGTCACGCCGACGCAGGTCGCCGAAGGGCGCAGGATCGCGGAGATCGTCTGCGTGCAGAACCAGTATAATCTCGCTCATCGCGATGACGATGCCCTGATCGACGACCTTGCCCGCGACGGTATCGCCTATGTGCCTTTCTTCCCGCTCGGCGGCTTCACGCCGTTGCAATCCGGCACGCTGGACAAGGTAGCGAAGCGCCTCGGCGCAACGCCGATGCAGGTGGCGCTTGCCTGGCTGCTGCGCCGCTCGGAAAACATTCTGCTTATCCCCGGAACGTCATCGCTCGCGCATCTGCGCGAAAATCTCGCGGTCGCCGACCTCGACCTGCCCGACGACGCCATGGCCGAACTGGAGACGATCGACGGGAAAGCGTAGTCGCATCCCTAATCTCTTTTCCCTCTCCCTAATCCTTACGGCGGGCGTCCTTCCGGGGCGTCCGTCACGGCGCAATTGCGAAAACGTGATGACGGTCCGTCTCGACCCCTGCGGACCTTCAGCTATCTTCCGCACAGCTTTCGGTAGTGACAGGGAGGAAAGCGGTGCCCACCACGCGACGCGATATTCTGAAGTTCGGCGCGGCCTTTCCAATCGGGGTGACTGCGGTCCCGACCACGCTTTGGGCGGCGCCGGCGCGCCACCCGGACATCTATAAGACCGCGCATGGCGAAATCACAGTCCAGCCGATTCATCACGCCGCCTTCGTCATGACCATTCCGGGCATGGTGATCTACAACGACCCGATCGGCGGCGCTGCGCTTTATGCCGGAGAGCCGGCGCCGGACCTGATCCTCATCACCCACCAGCACGACGATCACTATGATCCGCAGACGCTCGCCGCGCTCGTCAAGCCCGGCACGAAGCTCGTCACAAATCCCGCAGTCTATGGCATGCTGCCGGTCGACCTGAAGGCGAAGGCCACGGCCATAGGCAATGGCGAGACGACGACGGTGAGCGGCCTGAAAATCGAGGCGGTGCCGGCCTACAATACCACGAAAGAGCGCCTGAAATATCATCCCAAGGGGCGCGGCAACGGCTATGTGCTGTCGCTCGACGGCAAGCGCATCTACATCGCCGGCGACACGGAGGACATCCCCTCGATGCGCGCCATGAGGGACATCTTCATCGCCTTCGTGCCGATGAACCTGCCCTATACGATGACGGTCGACCAGGCGGCGTCGGCCGTGGCCGCCTTCCACCCGACCTATGTCTATCCCTATCATTATCGCGGAACGGATCCGAAGGCCTTCGCGCGCAAGCTCGCCGCGACCGGCTCGAAGACGAAGGTCGTGTTCGGGCCGTGGTATTGATCGGCGGTGGCGGCAAACCCCTCCACCTCGTCATCCTCGGGCTTGGCCCGAGGATCCATGCCGGAGCATCTATCAAGACCGGTGCCTCCAGACCCTGCACCCTTCGCCCACCGCCTCGCATAATTGAACCGTTCAGGCATGGATTCCCGGGTCGCGCCTTCGCTGCGCTCCGGCTTGCCCGAGAATGACGAAAGGGGGCGATCCAGTCTCCAACGTCGCCAATTGGCGGCCACCCTCGACCCTCGTCATCCTCGGGCTTGGCCCGAGGATCCATGCCGGAGCACTGCTGATATACGCGGGCTCTCAGCACTGGGTTATCGGCTAAACTCCAGCCCTATCGCCCTGAGATAGCGCTCCGCCGAACGCTGCACCGCCGCCTTCCCGTCCCGCGCGATTGTTCGCCCGTCGAAAGCGCCATAGACGGCGTCGAAGGCGAGGGGACGAATAGCGTCCATGATGCGCCCGATCTGCGCCGCGCCGAGCGGAATGAGGTTCGGATAGGAATACATGAAGGAGACATGGCGCCGGTCGGGCACGACCTGGATCGTGTCGCCCGACAGAAGCGCGCCGCGCCCCTCCGCCAGAAACGGGCAATGCAGCACTGAAGCGCCCTCGAAATGGCCGCCGCAGCGGATCACCGTCGCCGCGCTGAGTTGAAGTTTTTCGCCCGTCCAGAACTCGATCGCCTCGCCGCCGCGCTGGACCCATTGCGCGTCGTCGGCATGGATGTGGATCGGGATGCCGCCGAATGCGTCGCTCCATTCGAGCATCGAGGAATAATAATGCGGGTGCGAGATGGCGATGTGGGAAAGGCCGCCGAGGCCGTTGATGCGCTCGACCGTCGCCCGGTCGATCAGGCTGAGACAATCCCACAAAACGTTGCCATCCGGCTGCTGGACGAGAAATGCCCGCTGGCCGATGCCGAAATGCGGCCTGATCCGGAGGCTGAAAAGATCCTCCGCCTCCTCTTCCCAAAGGATCTCGTGATCGCGCCCAAGCGCCGCC
>JBQCEL010000133.1:0-15554 GCA_051960255.1 Rhizobiaceae bacterium | reverse complement strand
CACTCTGTGGAAAGGGAAGTTTGGTTGCCGATGGCGTAATCGCAATTATGGAGACGAAAGCAAAGGCCGCGTCGCGGCCAATCATCACATGCGAGACACGGATGCCTCTGGCACTCCCAAGGGGAATCGAACCCCTGTTTCCGCCGTGAGAGGGCGGCGTCCTGGACCGCTAGACGATGGGAGCGCGCGGAAGCCGCCATATAGGCTGCACCGCTCGGATTTGCAACCGAGTTTCGGCTTTCCCGGCTGTTGTTTTTCTCCTGCTGTCGAGAGGCTTTCCAGGTCGGAGGCTAGTTTTGTCGCGGCGCGGTTTGCCGCATTGCCGTTAAAGCCCGCCGAGGCCGTCCGAGCCGATATAGGCGATGCGCAGCATGTTGGTCGCGCCGGGCGTCCTGAGCGGCACGCCCGCCGTGATGATTACCCTGTCGCCGGGCTTGCCGAATCTCTCCTCATAAGTGATGCGACAGGCGCGATCGACCATATCATCGAGATCGACGGCGTCCTCGGTGACGACGCAATGCATTCCCCAGACGAGCGACAGGCGCCGAGCCGTATGAATCACCGGCGAAAGGGCGATGATGGGGACCCGCGGCCGCTCGCGCGCGGCCCTCAGCCCCGTGGTTCCCGACGCCGTGTAGGTGACGATGGCCGAGAGGTCGAGCGTCTCGGCGATCTGCCTGGCCGCCGCCGAGATCGCGTCCGCGCCCGTCGCCTCCGGCTCGCTGCGCTGGGCATGGATGATGCCGGGATAGGTCGGATCCTTCTCCACCTGTTCGGCGATGCTATTCATCATCGACACGGCTTCCACCGGATATTGGCCCGCCGCCGACTCGGCGGAAAGCATAATCGCGTCGGCGCCCTCGAAGACCGCGATCGACACGTCCGAGACTTCGGCGCGCGTCGGCACCGGCGAAGAGATCATCGATTCCAGCATCTGCGTGGCGACGACCACCGGCTTGCCGGCGCGGCGGGCGGCGCGCGTGATCTGCTTCTGGATGCCCGGCACCCGTTCAATCGGCATTTCGACGCCGAGATCGCCGCGCGCCACCATCAGCGCATCCGACAATTCGATGATCTCGGAAAGCCTCGCCACCGCTTGCGGCTTTTCGATCTTCGACATTAGCGCCGCGCGGCCGCGGGCGATCTTGCGCACTTCGGCGAGGTCTTCCGGCCGCTGGATGAAGGAGAGCGCGACCCAGTCCACCCCAGTGGCGAGGACGGCGTCGAGGTCGCGCCTGTCCTTCTCCGTCAACGCGCCGACCGGCAGGGTCGTATCGGGCACGCTGACGCCCTTGCGGTCGGAAATGCCGGTTCCGGCGACCACGCGCGTCTGCACGGATTTGCCGTCGGTCTTCTCGACGACGAGATGGAGCTTGCCGTCATCAATGAGCAGCCTGTGGCCGACTTCGACGGAGGAGAGGATTTCGGGATGCGGCAGTTGCACCCGGTTTGCGTCGCCGGGCGCGGGATTGTCGTCGAGCGTGAAAGTCTGTCCGATCTTGAGCGGCGCCTTGCCTTCGGCGAATTTGCCGACGCGCAGCTTCGGCCCCTGGAGGTCGGCGAGGATGCCGATCGGCCGCCCGTCCGCTTCCTCGACCGCGCGGATGCGCGCCACGAGCGTGCGCATCAGCTCATGATCCGTGTGGCTCATATTGATGCGGAACACGTCGGCCCCGGCCTCGAACAGGCGGCGGATCATCGCTTCGTCGGATGACGCCGGCCCCAGCGTGGCCAGGATCTTGACCTTGCGGCTTCGTCTCATTTCGTACTGTTTCCCGTTATCGCCGCAGCGCCCTGCGGCGACGGCTCGTCTGTCAATTGCACCATCCAGCTCGATTGCTGGCCGGTGTCATATTCCCTGAAGCCGGCGCGCTGGAAGCCGCGGGCGAAGCAATCATTGACGCCCGCGATCTTGAATTCCTTTTCGGCCACGCACATGTTGACCGGTCCGTCCCAACGGCCGCCGCGGTCGGCGTCCTCGGCGTAAAGATAGTAGTAGCGGGAAGAGAGCGGCCCCTCGATCAGCGTCTTGCAGCTCGACGCCTCGATATGCCACCAGCCTTCGGTGATCCAGCCGGCCTTGGCGCGATAGCCGATCGCCACGCCAACGAGCGTCTGCGTCGCATTGCAGACGCGAAAATCAGCCCGCGCCGGAGCGGCGGAAAATGTCGCGGCGGCGAGAGCGAGAAGGAGGGGCGCCAGCAGCGATGGCCAGCGGCCGGCCACTTTTATCCTCGCCGCTTTGAACAGCATCCCGCAAGCCCGTGAACCAATCATTGAGATGCTCCCTTTTCAAAGATCGGCGCCCACATGTCAACGCTTGCGCTGGACAAGAAACACTGCCGCAGCGCATTAGCGATCGTCGCGATTTCGGCTAAAAGAGTGACGAAAGAACGACATCGCCTCTCGAGAACCCTTCAGCCACAACCCATTGCCTGCATGACGCCAACTTCGCTCTTTTCGCCCTTCCGCTTGATCGACGGAGATCGTGGCAAGGGACTTCTCCTCGTCGCCGATCATGGCGGCCGCGAATTACCCGACGAATATGACGATCTCGGCCTGCCCGGTGCGGAGTTCGACCGCCACATCGCCTATGATATTGGCGTCGCCGGCCTTACCGAACGCCTCGCGGCGATGCTCGGCGTTCCCGCCGTCATGGCCCGCTTTTCGCGCCTCCTCATCGATGCAAATCGCGGCGAGGACGACCCGACCATCATCCGCCAGCTCTATGACGGGACGGTTATTCCCGGAAACTACCCAATGGGCGCGGCGGAGCGGGAGAAAAGGCTCGACCGCTTCTACCGTCCCTACCACGACGCCGTTGCCGCCCTTGTCGCTTCGGTCGCGGAAACGACGGGGAAGGCGCCCTTCATCTTCTCCGTCCATTCCTTCACGCCGCGCATGCAAGGAATAGAGCGGCCATGGCATGCCGGCATTCTGTGGGATAGCGATGATCGGGCGGTCAAGCCTCTGCTCTCCATGCTTTCCGCCGACCCGCTGCTCGTCATCGGAGACAACGAGCCTTATGATGGCGCGCTCAGGGGCGACACTATGCATCGGCATGCCATCGTCAACGGCTACGCGCACGCCCTGATCGAAATCAGGCAGGACCTGATCTCCAGCGACGAGGGACAGCAGGAATGGGCGGAGCGGATCGCGCCCATGCTTGACGCCATCAACCAGCTTCCCGATATGCATGAGGTGAAGTTTTTCGGCTCCCGGACAGGACCGCTGGAAGGACAGGCGTGATGGGCGAGTTGACAAGAGAACAGAAGACGGAATTCGAGGCTGCCGCATTCCGGCGTCTTGTGGAGCATCTGAGGCAACGCACCGAGGTGCAGAACATCGACCTCATGAATCTCGCAGGCTTCTGCCGCAACTGCCTGTCCAACTGGTATCGCGAGGCTGCCGGCGAGGCCGACGTCCACCTCTCGAAGGAGGAATCGCGCGAGATCATTTACGGCATGCCCTATGCCGAATGGCAGGCGAAATACCAGAAGGAAGCGAGCGAGGCCCAGAAGACGGCGTTCGAAACGAACAGGCCGAAAGATTGAGCCAGCGCTCCCCGGCTTCCGCCACGGCGGAATTCGCCCGTTCCTCTTGACCCTTTTTTAACCGTCAGGCATCGAAGACGCTCCCGCCGCGCCTCCTCACCCCCGAGTCGCGGCGTCGTTTTTTGACCGGCTGGCGCGACAGGCCTCCGGACCCATCCCGGACAGAGAAGAGGAGCGGAAAATCATGAGTGACGCCGGATCGACCCCGGATACAGTGGCGGCGGCCGAATTGCGGCAGCTGATCGAGCGCATCGAGCGGCTGGAAGAAGAGAAAACCACTCTCCAGGAAGACATCAAGGAAGTTTTCGCCGAGGCCAAGGGCCGGGGCTACGACACCAAGGCGATGCGCACCATTATCAGGCTGCGCAAGAAGGATCAGGCGGAACGCCAGGAAGAGGAAGCGATCATAGAGCTCTACAAGAACGCGCTCGGCATGGTCTGAACAAGCTCCGGGGCGCGGCGTCGGTCACGACATCGCAGTCGCCATGATCGCCAGCAGGACGGCCCCGAAAAGCGCCACCATCAGCGCGAAGAAGGGCGCCAGATAGGGGCCGTGATAGGGCGGCGGCTCATGCTGCCTTCGCCATGCCCGGGCATAAGCGGCGAAGCGCAGGCCGGTCGCCACCACCATGACCACGCCGAGAAGCACCAGCGCGGCGCTCGTCCATTCGGAGACCCGGTCGAGCAGCAAGGCGCGCCCCGGCGCCATATGCGCTTCCGAGGCGGGATTGCCGTCGAAGATCAGGCCGAAGCGGTCGATGGCCAGGCCGCAGATCATCAGCGAAAGCGCCGTGCGCACCCAGACCGACAGGGTGCGCTCGGCATTCTGGTACGAGCGCCCCGCCGACATCTCCGAACGCTGCACGGAATAATCCGTCTGTTTTTCGGCCAGCGCGACGACCTGTTTCATCATCGCGATCTGCTTCGTCTCCTGACTTTCCGCCATCGAAACCTCGTCGCCGGATCGACCTGCGCCTTGGCGTCTGTCGCTCCTTCGCAAATGCGGGCGATAGCCACAAAGCGTACGGCCTGCGCGCTGGCGCGGCGCCGCTCTGCTCAAACTCCAGACGGGCACAAGTGGTTGCGATGGAACCAGACGGTCTTCGGCTCCCGTTTTGGCGCTGGACGCGTGAGCGATGCTGGCGGCCTGCTATTCCGCCGCGCCTCGGAAGGCGTCCGCGCCGGTCTCGAACTGCAGCCTCGCCAACTCCGCATAGACGCCGTTCTTGCGTACCAGGCTCTGATGCGTCCCCTGTTCGACAATCCGTCCCCGGTCCATCACCAGGATGCGGTCCGCCTTCAGCACGGTTGCGAGGCGATGCGCGATGACGACCGTCGTTCGGTCTCGCATCAGGCGTTCGAGCGCGGTCTGGACAAGCGTCTCGCTGCTGGCGTCGAGGGCCGACGTCGCCTCGTCGAGAAGCAGGATCGGCGCGTCGCGCAATATGGCGCGCGCGATCGCGATCCGCTGGCGCTGCCCGCCTGAAAGCGTAACGCCGCGCTCTCCCAGTTCCGTATCGTAGCCTCTTTCCATGGCCCGGATGAATTCGTCCGCCAAAGCGTCCTTTGCCGCCGCCTTGATCTCCTCTTCCCGCGCGCCAGGCCGGCCGAAAGCGATGTTGTGGCGGGCGCTGTCGGCGAAAACCGCGACGTCCTGCGGCACGATCGCGATCCTGCGCCGCGCCTCCTGCGGATCGGCTTCCCTGAGATCGACGCCGTCGATCAGGACGGCGCCGCGATCGGGATCGTAAAAACGCAGAAGGAGCGAAAAAACCGTGCTCTTTCCCGCGCCAGAGGGACCAACGATGGCCACCGTTTCTCCCGGCTCTATAGTGAAGGAGAGCCTCTCGACGGCCGACTGATGCGAGCGAGTCGGATAGGCAAAGGCGACGTCGCGAAATTCGATTGATCCCTTACGGCCGGACGGGAAATGCCGGGGCGTTCGAGGCGAAACGATCTCGGCGGGCTCGGCGAGGATTTCCGTCAGGCGTTCCGCGGCGCCCGCCGCCTGGCTGAGATCGCCCCAGACTTCCGACAAGGCGCCAAGCGCGCTCGCCGACAGGACGGCGTAGATTACGAACTGACCAAGCGTTCCCGGACTCATGGCTCCGGAGAGAACGTCGCTGGAACCGATCCAGAGCACCGCCACGACCGAGGCGAAGATCAGAAAGATCGCCAGGAAGGTGAGAAAGGCGCGGGCTCCGATCGACGACTGGGCGGCGCGATAGGCGCTTTCCACCGCATTGGTGAAGCGCCGCGTCACCAGTCCCTCATTGGTGAAGGCTTGCAACGTGCGGATCGCACCGATCTGCTCGCTGGCATAGGCGGTGGCGTCCGCGAGCGTATCCTGCGCCTGGCGCGAGCGGCGGCGGACAAGCCGTCCGATGGCGATGAGCGGGACGACGATGATCGGGATCGCCACGATGACGAGGCCGGAAAGCTTTGGGCTGGTATAGAGCATCATCGCCAGCGCCCCGAACCCCAGGATGAGGTTGCGCAGCGCCACCGATGCGGTCGGGCCGACGGCCGATTTGATCTGCGTCGTATCGGCGGTCAGCCGCGAAATGATCTCGCCGGACTGCGTCCTGTCGAAGAAGGCCGGCGACAGGGCGGTCACATGCGAGAAGACGTCGCTCCTCAAATCGGCGACGACGCGCTCGCCGAGCGTGATGACGAAAAAGTAGCGGCCGGCCGACGCCAGGGCGAGCACCGCCGCCAGCACGATCAGCATCGAGAAATAACTGGCGATGAAGGTGGAATCGGAATGAGTGAAGCCCTTATCGATCATGCGCCTGACCGCCAGCGGGAGCGACAGCGTCGTCGCCGCGGCAAGCGCGAGGAAGAAAAGCGCACCGGCGACCTTGCCCTTGTAGCGGCCGAGATAGGGGCCGAGCCGGCGCAGCGGACCGAGGGAGCGGCGACGTTTCTGCTTTTCGGGTATGTGGGCTTCCGCCAATGGGTTCGACTCCCTGTTTTCCCGCCATGGCGGCCTGATGATCTTGTGCTCGCCGGTCTCCTGATGTATAGGCACCGCCGATTTAGCCGTAGTCCTCATTGCCTGCGGCTTCAAGTTTCACGGGTGGGCGAGATCGCCGCAGGTTTCCCCCGGCGCGCCCGCAGGATCAGGACCCCACAGAATTTAGGACATCGACATGAAAGCCGACATTCATCCCGATTATCATACCATCAAGGTCGTCATGACCGACGGTACGGAATATGTTACCCGTTCGACCTGGGGCAAGGAAGGCGACACGCTGAACCTCGACATCGACCCGACCACGCATCCGGCCTGGACTGGCGGTCAGCAGACGCTGCTGGATCGAGGTGGCCGCCTTTCCAAGTTCAAGAAGCGTTACGAAGGCCTCGGGCTCTAAAAGCCTCTCCTTGCCGTGAAGTGGCGCGGTGGATTATTTTCCGCCGCATGCATTCGGATATCGTCGATCTTCGCGCGTTCTACGCATCGATGCTGGGGCGCCTCGCCGAGCGCTCCATCACGATGGCCTTGTCCTCGATCTGGGCGCCGATCGCCAATGAGCGACTGGTCGGGCTGGGCTATGCCCTGCCCTGGCTTGAACGGTTCGGAACCGGCGCGGAGCGCGTTTTCGCCTTCATGCCGGCAGCCCAGGGCGCGGTGAACTGGCCGCCCGGCGGTCCCTCGGCGACAGCGCTCGTCTTCGACGAGGAACTGCCGCTCGTCGATGCTTCGACCGACCGCATCCTGCTTGCCCATTCCCTCGAGCATGCCGAAAATCCGCGCGAGACGCTGATGGAAGCCTGGCGCGTCCTGGCGCCCGGAGGCCGTCTCGTTATCATCGTGCCGAACCGGCGGGGCGTCTGGGCCCGCTTCGAGCATACGCCATTCGGTACCGGCCGGCCCTATTCGCGCGGCCAGCTGACGGCGCTCCTGCGCGAGACGAATTTCACGCCCGGCGCCTTTGCCGAGGCGCTGTTTTTTCCGCCTTCGCGGCATCGCGCCGTGCTGAAAATCTATCAGGGGCTCGACCGCGTCGGGCGGCGCTGCTGGCCCATCTTTGCCGGCGTCATCATCGTCGAAGCACAGAAAAGGCTCTATCAGGGACTGCCGGTTGCGGCGCGGGCGTCGCGGCGCGTTTTCGTGCCTGTTCTCGCGCCGCATGGCGCGCCGGCGGCCATGTCGCTGCCCCGGCGATAGAAGCAATTCAAAAGGCAAACCGGGCGATGACGGGAACATGGTCGGACGGCCTGTCCCATCCGCGCGCCTCGCGCACGATTTCGATCTCCAGGAGCGCGGGCGCTATGTTGTCCGACGACCAGATATGGTCGAGCCGGCGACCGCGATCGGATAATTGCCAATCGCGCGCGCGATAGCTCCACCAGGTGTAGATTTTTTCCTCCGGCGGAATGTGCCGGCGCATGAGATCGACCCACCCGCCTTGCAGCCGCATCGCCTCCAGCCCCTCGGTCTCGACCGGCGTGTGGCTGACGACATTGAGCAGTTGACGGTGCGACCACACATCGGTCGGCAGCGGCGCCACGTTCAGGTCGCCGACCAGTATTGAGGCGGCGTTGTCCGCCTGCTCGGCCCGCACGCCGTTCATTTCCCCGATGAAATCGAGCTTGTGCCGGAATTTCGGATTGATATCCGGATCAGGTTCGTCACCGCCTGCCGGAACATAAAAATTATGCAGCAGGAGCGTCTTCCCACCGGCCTCGACGGTGGTGGAGATATGGCGAGAATCGACGATGCCGCAGAAGCCGCGCTTTTCCTTCAATGTCAGAGGATGGCGTGAAAGCGTCGCGACGCCATGATAGCCTTTCTGGCCGTTTATCGCGATATCCCCGTAACCGAGCGCGGCGAGCGCCCTTGCGGGAAACAGATCGTCGATGCATTTTGTTTCCTGCAGGCAAAGCACGTCGGGGCGGTATTGCGTGAGGAACCGCTCGACGAGCGGTAGGCGTAGCCTGACGGAATTGATGTTCCAGGTTGCAATGGTGAATGGCATGAGGGCCCGGCTCCGATTGGAGCCGGAAACTGCCAGCCATGCGCCGGGAAAACAACCCGTCAGGAGGCAGCGCAGCATGAAAATGGATCGCCCTCGCGCGGGCTATATTGATCGCCTACTTGCCGCGGCTCGAATTGTATTTGCCCTGGATCTTCGCGTAATTGATGGTGAAGAGCGACGGATCGAGGCTCACGCCCTCTTTCACGTTGAAAATCATGACCGTCGTGTTCTTGCCTTGCGGATCGGTAATGGTCCATTGCCTCAGCGCATAGGTCTTCGGATCGAACATCATCGTCAGCTGCGAATTGCCGAAGACCGACCGGTCTGCCAGCTTGATCGTCGTCAGGTCGGCATCCTGCTTGACGCTTTTCAACTTGTCGCCCGAAAGATCGATCTTGTTCGCGAGCAAGAGCGTGAGAGGCGTCTTGTCGAGCGGATAGACGTTCCAGGTTTTCATGCGCGGGTTGCTGACCGCGACCGACTTTCCGTCCGCTATGACCTTGAAATTGTTCTTGGTGTCATAGTCGAAACGAAGCCGCCCCGGCCGCTCGATGTAGAAATGGCCGCCGACCTGGTCGCCGCGCGGCCCGAACTGGACGAACTCGCCTTCCATGGTCTTGATCGCGGAAAAATGGTCGGCGATCTTCTGCGCGGTCTGGGAATCGGCGCTCGAATCGGAGGCCGGGCTCGTAGCGAATGCCGCGGAAGCGCTTCCTCCGATCGCGAGCGCCGCAAGCGCGCCTATCACCACCCGCCGATGCAGGCCGCGTGACCGATGACCGTCGCGGTTGGGCCTTCTTCCTATGGTCATTCAGAACTCCTTGATCGCCCCACGCCTGGAGCATGATCCGGAAAAGTAGATACCGGCTTTCCGAAAAGGCATGCTCGGACAAAGAGATAGGAACATGATGCGATTAATCCAATCGCATCATCCTCTAAGCCGCCACTGGGGCCGAAGTTTGGCGGAGCCAAGACCAAGACGAAGCGCCGTCGCGCTACATCTTGTCCTCTTCGGTCGGCACCAGGATTTCGCGTTTGCCGGCATGATTCGCCGGGCCGACGATGCCTTCCTGCTCCATGCGCTCGATAATGGAGGCCGCGCGGTTGTAGCCGATTCCGAGCCGCCGCTGGATATAGCTGGTGGAGGCTTTGCCGTCGCGCAAGACCACTGCGACTGCCTGGTCGTAGGGGTCGTCGGAATCCTCGAAATTGCCGCCGCCGGCCGACCCTCCGCCGTCTCCTGACGCATCACTCCCTTCGTCGTCGTCCTCCGTGATGGCGTCGAGATATTCCGGCACGCCCTGCGCCTTCAGATGCGCGACGACCTTTTCCACCTCGTCGTCCGACACGAACGGACCATGGACGCGCTGGATACGTCCGCCGCCGGCCATATAGAGCATGTCGCCCATGCCGAGCAGCTGCTCCGCGCCCTGCTCGCCCAGAATGGTGCGGCTATCGATCTTCGACGTCACCTGGAAGGAGATGCGGGTCGGGAAATTCGCCTTGATCGTGCCGGTGATGACATCGACCGACGGCCTCTGCGTCGCCATGATGACATGGATGCCGGCGGCGCGCGCCATCTGCGCCAGGCGCTGGACGGCGCCCTCGATATCCTTGCCGGCGACCATCATCAGATCCGCCATCTCATCGATGATGACGACGATAAAGGGCAGTGGCGCGAGGTCGAGTTCCTCCGTCTCGTAGATTGCCTCGCCGGTCTGGCGGTCGAAGCCCGTCTGCACGGTGCGGGCGATCTTCTCGCCCTTCTTGTCTGCGGCGGCGACGCGCTGGTTGAACCCCTCGATATTGCGCACGCCGACCTTGGACATCTTGCGATAGCGATCTTCCATCTCGCGCACGGTCCATTTAAGCGCGACCACCGCCTTTTTCGGATCGGTGACGACCGGCGTCAGGAGATGCGGGATTCCGTCATAGACGGAAAGTTCGAGCATCTTCGGATCGATCATGATCAGCCGGCATTCCTCCGGCTTGAGCCTGTAGAGGATCGAGAGGATGAAGGTGTTGATGGCGACCGACTTGCCCGAACCGGTGGTGCCGGCCACCAGCAGATGCGGGAACTTGGCGATGTCGGCGATGACCGCCTCGCCATTGATGGTCTTGCCGAGCGCCAGCGCCAGCTTGGCCTTGGATTGCTCGAAGTCGCGGCTGGCGAGAAGCTCCCTCAAATAAACGGTTTCGCGCTTCGCGTTCGGCAGTTCAATGCCGATGGCGTTTCGTCCCGGAACAACGGCGACGCGGCAGGCGATGGCGCTCATCGAGCGCGCGATGTCATCGGCGAGGCCGATGACGCGCGAGGATTTGATGCCCGGCGCCGGCTCGAGCTCGTAAAGGGTGACGACGGGGCCGGGCCGCACATGGATGATCTCGCCCTTGACGCCGAAATCCTCCAGCACGCCTTCCAGAAGCCTGGCGTTCTGTTCGAGCGCGCTCTCCGAAAGGCTCGGATCGCGGGCGACATTTTTCGGCTCGGCGAGGAAATGCAGCGACGGCATCTCGAATTCATCGCTCGCGATCAGCGACCGCTGCGCCTCACGCTGGACTCGATTCCCCTGCGTCGGACGCGCCGCCGGACCCGCCACCCGCGCCGAAGGGGCGGGCTGGGGCGATGCGTCGAACGGCGCATTATCATCCCCGTCGTCCGCCGCGGCGAAATCGTCGTCGCGTTCGACGCCCATGGCCGGCGGCGCGCCGCTCCTGTCGAAGGCCGGCTCGACCCGGTCTCCGCTCGCGACCGGCCGCTCGAAATCGGCGAATTCGTCCTCGATCTGTATTCGGCGGATCCAGCTCGACCCGCGCCCCGCGCGTTCGGGCTTGGCGCGATATGTCACGCGATGGACGAGGTAGCGAAGCGACAGCCACCAATTGTAGGCGGCCTGGAAAATCGAACGGCGTTCCTCCTCTTCGTCGTCCTCCTCGACCAGCGGCTCGGCCCGCAACTCCTTGCGGCGCGCGGCAACGGGCGTCTGGGCCTTGCGCGCCCCGCGCCGGATCAGCCCGCCGCCATAAAGCAACAGCCACAGGGACGGCACGGAGAGGATCAAGGCGAGGATGGTCGCGATGAGACCGGAGGGGTAGTTGCCGATGGCAAGGGACGGGATTTCAAGGATGAGATCACCGAAGACGCCGCCGAGGCCGGTCGGCAAGGGCCATGTGACAGGCGCGTTGATGCAGCCGGCCACCGAGGCGGCGAAGACAGCGCCCAGGAACCAAGCGCCGAGACGCCTTGCCTTGCTATCCATGCCCCGCCCCGTGATGAGGAAAACGCCCCAGAAAAGCGCCGGCACAAGGGCGACGACCGAAGCCAGGCCGAAAAACTGCATCGCCAGATCGGCGACCACCGATCCCGGATAGCCCATCGCGTTGGTGACGGGATTGTCGACCGCATTCGAGAAGCTCGGGTCGTTGACATTCCACGTCGCGAGACAGGCGATAGCGAACGCGATTGCCGCGAACAGCAGCATCCCCGTTGCCCGTCCGGCCATTCTGTAAAGAAAGGCCTGCATGTTTTGCCCCGTATCACCGAGCATGAAAGACGCCGAAAGCTCCGAACGCATGCAATATCCCCGCGAGAGGCCGCCGCCGCGAAGATCGCAGGCACGGATTCCGGCCTCAATCTATAGAAGCGGTGGTTAAGGGGGCATTAACCATGCGTGGCCGCCGGCCGCGTCTGGCTGTCGCAAGCCATTGGGACTTCTTCATGGCCGCAGAACCGAGCTGGCGGCGCATGGTTCGCAAAACCTGATACCAGTGCTTCGGTCGATCCGAAACGATCAGACGAAAGTCATGACGACGATCGCGCCGATAACGATCAGCACGAGGCCGCCGATGAGCATCGGAAGCAAGGTGCTGTCGGCTTGCGCGCGATCATCATCAGGGAGGGATTTGTTGCTGGACATAGCTTTTCTCCATCGCCCGGCGCTTAGACAGGCAAAATCAGGCGAACCTAGCCGACCGATATGATGTATTTAATATGCATCTTTTCCGCCAGCCGGCAAGCAGCGAGCGATCTTAACCCCATCATGCCCCCTGTTTAGACGGCATCCGTGTTTCCGAACGCTGCCGAATGTAATCGAAAAGCACTTGCGCCTGGTTATGAACCGTATCGTGCGCGGAATACAGGAGGGTGACGCGGCCATGCCTCAGAAGATCATCGATCTCGTCGAGCGCGGCTCTGTTCGCATCGAGTTCGAGGCGATAGCGGCGGGAGAATTCGGCGAAACGCGCCGGATCGTGGCCGAACCATTGCCGTAATTCGGTGCTCGGCGCGATATCTTTCAGCCATAGGGTGAGTCCGGCCTTCTCCTTGCGAAGGCCGCGCGGCCATAACCGATCGACAAGCACGCGGGCGCCGTCCTGCGGGCTGGGCGGATCGTAGGCTCTCTTCAATCGAAGATCGAGCGCCTCCTCAGCCATGGCGTGCCCTTCCGTTCCTGTTCGAGATCCGTTCCTTCAGATTATGGACCATCCCTGGCTTCCCGCAACGGCGCCCAGGATCGTCACCATGGCGAGCAAAAGCAAAAGCCAATGGGCCCTGTGGAGCCAGGCAAAGGCGCGTTCCGGCTGGATCTTCGCCCAAGCGCCGAAATGCCGATCAAGGATGAAGGGTTCGCCGATGAACAGGATAAAGGCGAAGAGCAGCCAGACAATCACCATGGCATGCATCCACCAGAAGCTCGCCGAGCCGAAACGGTCCCACAGATCGAGCCGCGCCGCCATATAGAGCCCGCTCAAGCCAACGATCAGCACCGCAATGCGCGCTTGCCAGATGAAACGATGCTCGATGGCATGGAACGCCTTCAGCCAGTCCGCGCCAAACTCGCCACGGCGAAGCGCGGGCAACATCACGGTTGTCACCATGGCCACGCCGCCGATCCAGACCACGACGGCGGCGACATGCAGCGCCCGCGCAAGGATGACATCGTCCATGGGAATATGCCTCGCGTCAAAACGGATAACAGCGCGAGGAGTATACGCGAACGAAAGCGGAAATTGCGCTGCAGCAAATTGCCTCTTTTCCGAGGCAGCTGGGCCATAGGACGTCCAAGCCCGGCACATGGCCGGGCTCTCTCTTGCCAACTCTACTGCACCACCTCGCCATGCTGGGTGATATCGAGGCCTTCCTCTTCTTCCATCGGGAAGGGACGCAACCCGACAAGGGTTTTCACGACGTAAAGGATGATAAGGGTGGCGATGGCCGTATAGGCGATGGTGACGGTCACGCCAAAGAATTGCGTGACGATCGAATGCGCCTTCCCGGCGGCGTTGATCGCCGGATCGGCAAAGACGCCGGTCAAAAGCGCGCCGACGATGCCGCCGACGCCATGGACGCCGAACGCATCGAGCGAATCGTCATAGCCGAAGGCATGCTTCAGTTTCGTCGCGGCAAAATAGCAGACGATACCCGCCACGAGGCCGACGACGAGGGCGCCGGTCGGATTGACGAAGCCAGAGGCCGGCGTCACCGCGACGAGCCCCGCGACGGCGCCGGAGACGATGCCGAGCAGGCTGGGTTTTCCGGCGAGGAGCCATTCGGTGAACATCCAGGCGAGAGCCGCGGCGGCGGTCGCGACCTGCGTGTTCATCATCGCCACCGCGGCAAGTGCGTTGGATGCCACGGCGGAACCGGCATTGAAACCGAACCAGCCGACCCACAAGAGCGACGCGCCGACCATCGAGAGGACGAGGTTATGCGGCGCCATGTTGACCTCGCCATAGCCCTTGCGCTTGCCGATCACCAGCGCGCAAACGAGACCGGCGACGCCGGCATTGATGTGGACCACCGTGCCGCCAGCGAAATCGAGGACGCCGAGCCCGCCGAGAAAGCCGCCGCCCCAGACCCAGTGCGCTATCGGGCAATAAACGAGGAGCACCCACAGGCACATGAAGATGAACATGGCGGAAAATTTCATGCGCTCCGCGAACGCGCCCGCGATCAGCGCCGGCGTGATGATCGCAAATGTCATCTGGAACATGGAGAAGACATATTCGGGAATTGTCGGCGCAAGCGCATTGACGGTGTTGATGCCGACGCCGGTCAGGAAGAGGTGCGCGAAGCTGCCGATGAACCGGCCCGGCTGATTAGGATCGCTGTTGGTGAAGGTGATCGAATAGCCCACGACCATCCACAGCACCGTGACCGCGCAGGTGATGGCGAAGCTCTGCATCAAGGTCGCGAGGACGTTTTTTTTGCGCACCATGCCGCCGTAGAAAAGGCCGAGCCCCGGTATCGTCATCATCAGGACGAGCGCTGTCGAGGTCAACATCCAGGCCGTGTCGCCGCTATCGAGCTTGGGCTGGGCCGCCTGGGCGAATGCCGGCAGGGTGGCCAATAGGGCCAGAGCCGCAGCCAGCGCGCCGGTTTTGAAATGGATTCTTCGCATCTTGATCCCTTGCCATCCGCGTTGCTCAAAGCGCCGCCTGTCGCCGGCGCTGGATGGAAGGGTAGAATCAAGCCTCGTGCCAATTGCCCGAAGCCGCTTCAATTCGCGGAAATTATTAGAGAATCGACGGAATATCAGATCGAGGTTTAAATCAAATCGAACAACAATGACTAAAAAATACGCAGAGTGTTCAAGTCTGATTAATCCTTAGGCGGAATCCTAAGACGCACAAGCCCTTCCTGCACGGTCGATGCGATCAACACGCCCTCTTCGCTGTAGAGAGAACCCCGGGAAAAGCCGCGTGCGCCGGAAGCCGACGGGCTGTCCTGCGTGTAAAGAAGCCAACCGGAAAGCGGGTGAGAGCGATGGAACCACATCGCATGATCGAGGCTCGCCATCTGGAGCTCGGGATCGAACCCCGAGCGGCCATGCGCGAAGGTGGAGGTGTCAAGCAGCGTCATATCCGAGATATAGGCGAGGATCGAAGCCTGCAGCCCGCGGTCGTCCGGCACGGGGCCCTGAAGCCGCAGCCAGACCTGCTGGCGCGGCGGTAGTTTCTCGCGGCTGGTATAGTGCTCTATCTGAACCGGCCGGATCTCCAGCGGCCTTTCACGCGC
>JBQCEL010000132.1:0-2213 GCA_051960255.1 Rhizobiaceae bacterium | reverse complement strand
GATCAGACTGTCCTCGATGCGGCGCACCAAGCTGGCATCGAGCTTCCCTATTCCTGCGCCGGCGGGATGTGTTGCACCTGTCGCTGCCGCGTGGTCGAGGGCAAGACCGAGATGGCGGTGAATTTTTCGCTGCAGCCCTGGGAGATCAAGGCCGGCTTTACGTTGGCCTGCCAATCGCGGCCTGTGAGCGAAAAACTCGTGCTCGATTTCGACGCGGCGTAATTGGTTCGTCTTCTGCCCAACGGGCCTTGACCTTCCACTTGCTGGAACCCCTATCGCTTGCGCTGTCGATGCTTTCAGGGGCGATGCAAGAGAAGAGGTTTTCAAATGCGGCAGATGATTTTCGCGGGATTGTTATGCGCTCTTACGGCCGTTTCGGCGGCGTCGGCGGCTGAGCATATGCACGGTACGAAAAACGCTCATTCGCCGGCCGACAAGGCGTTCGAAAAGGCGATGAGCAAAATGCATGAAGGGATGATGATCAATTATTCCGGCAATGCCGATGTCGATTTCGTCAAGGGAATGATCCCGCATCACCAGGGCGCGATCGACATGGCAAAGGTGGAATTGCGCTACGGCAAGGATCCGGAAATGCGGAAGCTTGCCCGGGGCATCATTTCGGCGCAGGAGAAAGAGATCGCCGGAATGAAAGCCTGGCTGAAAAAGCACGGCAAATAGGATCGCGCGGGTGCATTACCCCTTTCGCCGGAACAGGATGAAAAGTTTTTCCGTGCCCTTCGAATAGTTGATGCCTTTGACCGTGCCGACCTCATCGAGGCCCGCCTGCCCGCCGGGCAGAGCCTTCATGAAGGCGCCGACGGAGCGGTCGGCGACCACGGCGACGGCGCATTTGTCCGAGGCAATCGCGTCCGCCGCGCCTTTGGCGTCCGTCAGGAGCGTGTCGGTGCCGGCGAGAAAGACGAGGCTTGGCTCGGCATAGCCGACGGAGACCAGCCGCGAGGTCGGGCAGGGTTTTGCTGTCTTGAAGACGTCGGCGATCTGAGGGCTCAGCCAGAGCGGTTTGAGGCCAGGCAGGACGAAGACCGTCAGCAGCCCGAAGGTCGCAGCCGAGCACGCCGTCGCGAGGAAAATACGCGGCAGCGGTGGCAGGACGGGCCTGACACCTGAACCCAGCCAACCGGCAAAAAGGGCGAGGAGAGCCGCCAGAATTCCCCACCACGAGATCGTCTTCATCAGGTAGGGCGTGACGCCGATTGCGGCGACGGCGAGCAATAGCGTGACCAGCGCGAAACCAGCGAGCGTGATGCGTCTCAACCAGACCTGCCAGGGACGGAATGCGATGCTCTTCGCCGCAGCGTCCGTCAGCATCCACGCCATTAGCAGGATGAAGGCCGGATAGGCTGGCAGGATGTAGTGCGGCAGCTTGGTCGGAATTATTTCGATGACCAGCCAATAGGGGATATACCAGGCAAGGCAGAAGAGAAGACGAGGATCGGCGCGGAAGCGGGCGAGCGCCTTCAGCCCGGCTTCGAGCGCCGCATAGGCGAAAGGCCAGAAGAAAAGCACATAGATCAGCGCGTAGAAGCCCGGCGGGGCGCCGTGCGATTCCTGCGCGCCGCCGACCTTGCCGAGAAGGTCCTTGCCCACCGCTTCCTGCCAGAAGGCGCCGCCGCTTTTGAGCGTGATCAGGACCAGCCAGGGCGCGGTGATAAGGATGGCAAGCAGAATGCCGGGAAGCACTTTCAGCTTCTTCAGCCAGGCGCGGTCCTTATCGACGCCGAGAAGCGTAAGCACGGTGAGTAGGCTGACCAGCGGCACGACCGGTCCCTTGACCAGGATCGCCGCGCCCTGCGCCGCCCAGAAAATCCAGGGCGAGGCGCGCGAGGCGGCGCGGCCCTCCCTGTGCCTGAGATAGATGTTTGCGAGCGCGGCTTGCGCGAAGAGCGCCGTGGCGCAAAGCGTCGCATCGGTCTTGGCGATACGCGCTTCAAAGCCCAGCATGACGATGCCGGCAAGCGCGACGCCGGCGATGAGGCCTGCCTCGCGCCCGAACATTCGCGCGCCGAGCCAGCCGGTGACGAGCACGGCGAGCGTGCCTCCAAGAACTGAGACCAGCCGGTAAACCCAGATTGGCGCCTGCGGGCCATCGCCGCTCAGGAGAACGGCGGCGGATTGCAGCCAGTAGATGCCGATCGGTTTCTTATAGCGGGCTTCCTGCTGCAAGCGGATATCGACATAATTGCCGGTCTCGA
>JBQCEL010000131.1:0-3496 GCA_051960255.1 Rhizobiaceae bacterium | reverse complement strand
CTCGCCTGCCTCGTCATCTCCTATCTGGTCTTCGTCCTGGCGGAACACATAGACCGCCTCCTTGGCGTGACCGGCCGCTCGGTCCTCACCCGTTTGCTCGGCGTCATCCTGGCCGCGCTTGCGGTCCAATTCGTGGCGGACGGAATAAGGGCGCTGATCGCGGCATGACATACTCTCCCAGCCGCTTGTCAGACCTCAACCGTTTGCGGCGGGCCTTCTGGGAATTTTCGGCCGCGGCGGAGCCTGCCTTCGTCGCCAGGACCGAGCGCGGCAACGAATCCTCGCGCTGGCTCCCGGTCGGCGCCTTGCCGCTCGTCCTGGTGCATTATTTCTCGACAAGAGGCGTCGGCGTCTTCGTGCGCGGCGCGCGCGGCACCAGAATCGGCCACGTCCGTGAATTCCTATTTCCGCATCGGCGCCTGCTGTCGGAGAGGCTGACGCGTGACGACATCCGGCTCGGCGGAACCTTTCTGCTCCACGACCGATTACGATGCGATATGACAAAGCGCGAAAACTGGCCCGCGGCGATTGCGTGGCTGACCGCAAAATCGCCTCTTTATGAAAAGGCTCTACGCAGCGTGCAGGAGCGAGGGAGGTCTTCAGTTGGGCCGAGCCTTTTCACATAGGCGAGAAGGCCTGCGGCGCGATCGCGACCAAAAAACCGCCTGCGAGGAGTTGGCATGGTCAGTACGCGAAAGGACAGGGGCGAAAGCCGCACGACCGTCATTGCCGCGATCGCCGCCAATTTGGCGATCGCCGTGCTGAAATTCGGCGCGGCGTTCTTCACAGGCTCGTCCAGCATGCTCTCGGAGGGCATTCACTCGCTGGTCGACACCACGAACGAGGGCTTGCTGCTTTTCGGCATGCACCGGTCCAACCGCCCTCCCGACAAGCGCCACCCCTTTGGCTACGCCACCGAAATTTATTTCTGGTCTTTCGTCGTCGCCATGCTCATCTTCTCTCTTGGCGCCGGCTTCTCGCTCTACGAAGGCTTGACGGCCTGGAAACAGGGGCATGAGATCGAGGCGCCTCTCATCGGTTTTCTGGTTCTGCTGGGATCCTTTCTCTTCGAAGGCACGTCCTGGCTGATCGCCTATCGCGCCTTCAACCGGACGCGCGGCGGCAGGACCTTCCGCCAGCATTTTCGCGGTCACAAGGATCCGTCCGTTTTCATCGTCCTGATGGAGGATAGCGCCGCCTGCCTCGGCGTGCTCATCGCGGCCGCCGGCCTTGCGCTCAGCCTCTATTCCGGCGACGGCCGCTATGATGCCGCCGGATCGATAGCGATCGGAGTGCTCCTTGCCTTTGCCGCCTTCATTCTGGCGCGTGAGACGAAGGGCCTGCTGATCGGCGAAGCGGCGTCACCGGAGCTTTCCGACGCGATCCGCGATCTTCTCATCACCAATCCCCACGTGACCGGGCTGAACGAATTGCGCACCGTTCATCTCGGTCCGCACGAGGTGCTGGTGGCCATCAGCATCGACTTCCAGGACGGTCGCCCCTCCGAAGAGGTCGAGAACACTGTGACGGAACTCGAAACAGAAATCAGGCAGCGCTTCACCGACGTCCGCCGCGTCTACATCGAGGTCCAGAACCGCAAGGACCATTTGATGCTGGAAGGAATCGCAGGCGAGCCCCCCTCAACCACCCCCTGATCGCCATCACAGCGACGTCTTATCCCTCATCCCGAAGCAATCCGTGCCGCCCTCGGGTTCATCCCGAGGATCTGCTGCGAATGGTACATTCGCGACTTTCAGCGAAACAGAAGGTCAATTTTCGTGGTATATCAGTAGCGGCGGCAGATCCTCGGGGGCAGGCCCGAGGATGACTGAACGGGCCTCGCGCCTACAGAAGCGTATGCGATTTCCCCGACCTGACGCGACAGATTCCAGGCAAAGCCTTGCGCCTGTTGATCGCAAGCGCTCAGAACGGGATGTCGTCGTCCAATTCGCGCGAGAATCCGCCGCTTCCCGCTCCGGCGCCGCCACGATTGCCGCCGCCGCGGTCATAACCGCCGCCGGCTCCCGACTGGCCGAAATCCGAGCCCTGGCCGCCGCCATAGGAAACCTGGCCCTCGCCGCCCTGCCCGCGCGCATCCAGCATCTGCAACTCGCCGCGGAACTTCTGCAGCACGATTTCGGCCGAATACTTTTCCTGTCCACTCTGGTCCTGCCATTTGCGCGTCTGCAACTGGCCCTCGATATAGACCTTCATGCCTTTCTTCAGGTACTGCTCGGCAACCTTGGCGAGGTTGTCGTTGAAGATCACGACCCGGTGCCATTCCGTCCGCTCCTGCCGCTCGCCCGAATTGCGGTCGCGCCATGTTTCCGACGTGGCGATGCGGAGATTGACGACCGGATCGCCGGAATTCAGCCGCCTGATCTCCGGATCGGCTCCAAGATTGCCGACCAGGATGACCTTGTTCACGCTACCCGCCATGACATCTTCTCCACGCTCGTCCTAAACCAAATTCTCTTTCGCACCTCGCGGCGGGCGAGTCGACCGGCGCTCTCACGGCCGGCAGCCTTTCCACAAACATTTTGTTCTTTTTTTGTTCTATGTCAAGTCGATTAGATGCCAGGGCATCAATTCAGAGTCGGTGGCATTGCCCCCAAACCCAAACCACACCCCCCCACCCGAGCGAGGGAGACGGAGAGGTTGCTCTTTTCCCGCCCGCGAACATGCCGGCAAGCAGACGAGGGGGACATCGGCGGCTTTGAACTGAATCGCTCTGATCCGGTCCAACTTGACCTGTGTTACGCTTGAGGGACGCCAGCGCTTGTAACCCGCTTCCCTCGCCCGGCTCCGCGCATTACGCTCGGCCTATGAGTGTCGAAAGGAAAACCTGGGAAGGCGCCGCGCGATTTCTTGTCGCGCTGGCGATCCTCATT
This sequence comes from Rhizobiaceae bacterium, assembly GCA_051960255.1. Taxonomy (GTDB): domain Bacteria; phylum Pseudomonadota; class Alphaproteobacteria; order Rhizobiales; family Rhizobiaceae; genus Mesorhizobium_L. Next base: position 605 of record JBQCEL010000131.1, on the reverse strand, counting down.
TTCCTGCCGGCGTGGTCGCTTTCCTACTGGCGGGGATGGCTTTTCCTCATCCTCTTCGCCGCCTGTGTCATCGCCATGAACGCCTATCTCCTGAAATTCGACCCGGCGCTGGCGGAACGGCGGATGAAGGCCGGGCCAAGCGCGGAGAAGGAACCGGCTCAGAAGCGCATCCAGGCAATCGCGGGTATTTTCTTCTTCCTCCTGACGCCTGTTTCGGTGCTCGACCATCGTCTTGGCTGGTCTTCCGTACCGACCCATCTGTCTCTGCTCGGCGACGGCGTGATGGTGCTCGGCTTCGCCCTCGTCCTCGCGGTGTTCAAGGAAAACAGCTTCGCGTCGGCGACGATCGAAACCACGGAAACGCAGAAGGTCGTTTCCAGCGGTCCCTACGGCGTCGTGCGCCACCCGATGTATTCGGGCGCGCTGCTCATCGTTGCGGGCATTCCGCTCGCGCTCGGTTCGTTCTGGGGCTTGCTGGTTTCAGCCGCGATCACCGCGACGATCGTCTGGCGGCTTCTTCACGAGGAAAAATATCTCCGCCGGCATCTGGCGGGCTATGGAGCCTATGCCAGGCGGACGAGATACCGCCTGCTCCCCGGCATTTT
>JBQCEL010000130.1:0-5544 GCA_051960255.1 Rhizobiaceae bacterium | reverse complement strand
GGGAAACGCGCGTCGTAATCCGGGTGGTGGACGATGTGGAGCGGCATGGACGGACAGGGTCCACATCTGTATGGGAATGGCAAGCCATGTGACGGGACGCGGCATGGCGACCTAGCGTCTGGAACCGCCGAAGTGGACAGTGCCGTTATCGAAGGAGAGGCCGCCCGACCGTTCGAAGTGACCAATCGTCTTGTCCTCTCGATCGCGCTGCCGATGATGCTTGCCTACGCCTCGACACCGCTCCTCGGGATCGTGGGCACGGCCGTCGTTGGCCAGTTCGGCAAGGCGGCTCTTCTAGGCGGGTTGGCGGCGGGCGCGACCATATTCGACGTCGTCTTCAACACCTTCAATTTCCTGCGTTCGGGAACCACCGGCCTGACCGCGCAGGCCTTCGGCCGGGGCGACCCCGCAGGCGAGCAGGCGGCCTTCTGGCACGCCTTCTCGATCGCGGTCGTCGCGGGCATTGCGCTCGCCCTCGCCGCACCGCTCGTGGCTTATCTCGGCGGCTGGTTCATGAACGCCGGGGCGGAGGTCACGGCGGCGATGACGCGCTATATCGAGATCCGCATGCTTTCCGCGCCTATGGCGCTCGTCAACTACGCGGTGCTCGGCTATGTGCTCGGGCGCGGGCAGGCGGGCTTTGGCCTCTTTCTCCAACTCCTGCTCAACGGCATCAACATCGTTCTGTCTATCCTGCTTGGCCTTGAACTCGCCTGGGGTGTCGCGGGCGTGGCCTGGGCGTCGGTGATGGGGGAAACGGCTGCGGCCCTTGTCGGTATGGGCATCGTGCTTGCCCGCTTTCGTCGCCTGCCGTCGCTGCCGCGTTCCCGACTTCTCGATCGGGACGCGTTTCTCAAGACGCTGTCCCTTAACCGCGACATCATGATCCGCTCCTTCTCCCTGCTTGGCGCCTTTGCGCTCTTCACCCGGCAAAGTGCGCAACTCGGTACCGCTACGCTCGCGGCTAACGCCGTGCTGCTGAACTTCTTCCTCATCGGCAGTTTCTTTCTCGACGGTTTCGCGACTGCTGCGGAACAACTGACCGGCCGGGCGATCGGTTCCCGCTACGAGCCAGCCTTCCAGCGTGCCGTCAGGCTGACCATGATCTGGGGTTTTGCACTCGCCGGAGCGGTGACGGTGTTTTTCCTGCTCTTTGGCGATGGCTTGATCGATCTCATCGCTATCGCGCCAGACGTGCGGCGCGACGCCAAGGCCTTTCTGCCCTGGGGTGCATTCACTGCTGTGACTGGCGTCCTCGCCTTTCAAATGGACGGTGTCTTCATCGGCGCCACGTGGTCGCGCGACATGCGCAATATGATGCTGCTGTCTTTCGCCGTCTACCTTGCGAGTCTCGTGCCGCTTTCCCGCATTTTCGGTAATACAGGCGTCTGGACCGCTCTTCACGTCTTTCTCGTCGTCCGCGGGCTCAGCCTTCTTTCGGTGCTGCCCATGCGCAAGCGCGCCATATTTGGGGACTGAAACGGCGGTATAGATCAGGGGGGCGGATTTCGGTTCGCCCAGGCGGAGAGATGGCTGTCGCGGATTTCCGTTATCGAGCGGAGCCTTTCGTCGCGGACGAAGCGTCCCATGTCTTCCACGATACGGCCCGGAAGCGAAGGACCCGCATAGATCATCCCGGTATAGAGCTGAACGAGATCGGCTCCTGCTCTGATCTTCTCGATCGCTGTCTCTGCGGAATCGACGCCGCCGACGCCGATGATCGGGAATGCCGCGCCGAGCCGCTTGCGCATGCGCGCCAGCATGATCGTCGAGCGCTCGAAAAGCGGCCGTCCGGAGAGACCGCCGGCTTCTCCAGCGTTTGGCAGCGAAGAAAGGCCGGGGCGGGAAAGCGTCGTGTTCGAGACAATGAGACCGTCAATGCGCTTGTCGAGAAGCTCGGCGGCGATGTCGTCGAGTTCCGGTTCGTCGAGATCGGGCGCGATCTTCAGGAAGAGCGGGACCGGCCGTCCCGGAGGTGAAGCTTCATTTCGGACGGCGACGAGCCGGGCAAGCAGTTCGCTGAGGATTTCCCGCGCCTGCATCTTTCGGAGGCCCGGCGTATTGGGCGAGGAGATGTTGACCGTCAGGTATGAGGCGAGGGGGGCCAAGCGCCTCACGCCCTGTTCGTAATCCGCGATGCGGTCCGCGCTGTCTTTATTGGCGCCGATATTCACGCCGACGATACCCGATCGCCCCCTGCGCGCGTTCAAGCGATCCAGCATCCGCTGGTGCCCTTCATTGTTGAAGCCGAGGCGGTTGATGACGGCGTTTTGTTGTGTGAGGCGGAAGATACGCGGTTTGGGATTGCCAGCTTGCGGCAGCGGCGTGACGGTGCCGATCTCCACGAAGCCGAAGCCGAGGGCAAGAAGCGCGTCCGGCGCCTCGCCGTTCTTGTCGTATCCCGCCGCCATGCCGAGGGGATTGGCAAAGGAAAGTCCCGCGACTTTCACCTCCAGGCCGGGACCCTGCCTCGGACGCCGGGCAAGCGGCAGGCCCGTTGCGAGCGCGCGGATCGAAAGCCCGTGCGCCATTTCAGGATCGAGCGAGAATAAAAGCCTTCGCCCGACCGCATCGAACAGGGGGTTCATGCCTCAATCGCTGGAAACAGATGCGCCCCCGATACGTCTAGAGGCAATGGCTTTACCCATTTCGCGGCTTTCGGATCGAGAGCGGCATAGAGGTGCGGGAAGAGCGCGCCGCCGCGCGAGATATCGTAGCGAAGGTCCTGACCGACCATTTTTTCGTCGACCGCGATCAAAAACAGGCCGTCCTGCCCCGCGAAATGCTTCGCGGCCGTCTCCTCGACCTGATCGGCGCTAGAGAAATGGATGAAGCCGTCGGCGAGATCAACGGGCGCTCCGGCAAAGGAGCCCGTCCTCTCGGCCTCTCGCCACAATTCCTCGGAGCAGATCTTGTAGATTGTCGTCATGACCACCCTTTGAAGTGCAATTCCACGCCAGACTTCGTGGGGAATACCCCAATTCGGGCACAAAACAATGATTCCGTGTGAGGAAGGCACAGGATTAAGGAGCCTTCGATGACCAAGATTCCGCTTCTCGCCTGTATCGTCCTATCGCTGGCCGCTTCCTCCGCCGCCGCTGAGGACAGTGGACGCTACACACTGCAGAAATCGCCGAACGGCTATGTGCGCCTCGACCGGCAGACGGGAGAGATCGCTATCTGTCAGGAAAATGGCGGTCAGCTGGCTTGCCGCGCGGCAGTGGACGAAAAGAAGGCGATGCAGGACGAGATCGATCGGCTGGACGGGAAGATCGATCGCCTGGAGCGCCGCGTCGCCGCGCTGGAGAAGGCCGGCGCCGCCGCCTCGAACTCGACGCTTCCTTCCGATGCCGATCTCGACCGGACCATGAATTTCATGGAACGCTTCTTCCGCCGCTTCATGGGCATCGTGAAGGAGTTCAATCAGAATCCGACCAGCACCGATCAAGGCAGCCAGAATCCTGGCCGAACCTGATCGGAGAACGGCTTTCGGGGCGAACGGAAAGTCATTTCCCTGTTCGCCGCGGGACGAAAGTAGCGCTGGCAAATTTTGATGCTGATCCCAGCCGTTTTTGCTACGCTACCCCCGTCGATTCTTCATCGACCGCATACGCAACGCCTTATCATACTTCAGGAGAGGTCAATGCTGAAGGAATTCCAGGAATTTATTTCCAAAGGCAATGCGATGGACCTGGCTGTCGGCGTCATCATCGGCGCCGCCTTCGGTCTGATCGTCAAATCGCTGACCGATGACATTATCATGCCGATCGTGGGCGCGATTTTCGGTGGCTTCGATTTTTCGCACTACTTCCTCCCGCTGACCCACGGCATTACGGCGACAACGCTGGCCGAAGCGCGGAAGCAGGGCGCGGTCTTCGCCTACGGTAACTTCATCACGGTGGTCATCAACTTCCTGATCTTGGCCTTCATCATTTTCATGATGGTAAAGGGAGTGAATACGATAAGGCGCAAGTTCGAGAGGCCCGCTGCGCCGCCTCCGGAAGCGCCGCCGCCCGCCGATGTCAGGCTGCTCACCGAAATCCGCGACCTGCTTGCCCAGCGGGCCTGATTCCCGATTCTCGGGTTCTGCCCCGTGATTATATAAGCATTGATCGCGGCGCCGTCGCGCCGCGAGATCGCCAGGCTGACAATATGCCCCTTGTTCGTATTTCCTTGCGTCGCGGTAAAACCGCGGATTATCACGCCGCTCTTTGTGACGGCATCTATCGCGCCATGCGCGAGACCTTTGCCGTGCCCGAAGGGGACTGTTTTGTGCTCATCCACCAGCATGATGAAGGGACGTTCTTCATCGATCCCGACTATCTCGGCATCCATCGCAGCAAGGATGCCGTCATCGTGCAGATCACCTGCAACGACACGCGGACCGTTGAGCAGAAGAAGGCGCTTTATGCCGCGATCACAAGGAATCTCGGTGACGCACCCGGCGTAAGGCCGGGCGACGTTTTCATCAACCTGGTGGAAGTCAAGCCGGAAAACTGGTCGTTCGGCAATGGCGACGCGCCTTACGCCGGAAAATAGCAGCCCGCCTCCATTTCTTCGGCTCATCGCGGCTACAGGCAGCAATCATTATGAACCTGATCGACTATTTGCGCACCGAAGCCCGCCTCGCGCCGGAGAGCGGCATATCAGCACTTGCCGATTATGGGCGAGGGAAGGAGAGGCTGATCCCGCTATGGGTCGGGGAGGGCGACCAAACGACACCCGCCTTCATCACCAATGCGGCCGTGAAAGCGCTTCAAGGCGGCGAGACGTTCTACACCTGGCAGCGTGGCCTGCCTGAATTGCGCGAGGCCCTGGCGCGCTATCACGAGCGGCATTTCGGCGGGCCGTACCGGTCGGAGGAATTCCTCGTCACTGGCGGCGGCATGCAGGCAATCCAACTCGCGTTGCAGGCGACTGCCGGCGCAGGCGACGAGGTTATCTATCTCTCACCGGCCTGGCCGAATTTCCCGGCAGCCGCCGAGGTCGCCGGCGCCCGCGCGATCTCCGTACCTCTCGACCTCTCGGGCAATGGCTGGACCTGCGATGTGGAGCGGATCGAAAACGAGATCAATGGGCGCACGAAGGCGATTTTCTTCAACAGCCCGTCGAACCCAACCGGCTGGACGGCCGACAAACCGACATTGAAGGCCGTCCTTGATCTCGCGCGCCGAAAGGGGCTGTGGATCATCTCCGATGAAACCTATGCGCTCTTCCATTACGGCGGCACGCGCGCGCCCTCCTTCCTCGATGTCATGGAGGCGGAGGATCGCATTATTTTCGTCAACACCTTCTCCAAGAACTGGGCAATGACGGGCTGGCGTATCGGCTGGCTGAAAATCCATCCATCCTTGCAGCAGGCGTTCGAGAACCTCATCCAATATGCCACATCCGGCACCGCGCAATTCATGCAGCGCGGCGCCGTGGCCGCCCTCAATGAGGGAAACGCCTTTGTGGCGGAGCAGGTCGAGCGAGCGCGGCAGGCGCGCGATCTCATCTGCGGCCATCTCGCCGCGACAGGCCGCGCGCACTTTCACGTCCCTG
>JBQCEL010000129.1:0-5324 GCA_051960255.1 Rhizobiaceae bacterium | reverse complement strand
CTTGGCGTGACCTTGAGCGAACTTGCCGCGCTTACCGGCGTTGCGCGCAACACGCTGACCGCAAGGACTGGAGCGCGCAGGGTGGACGCCGCCCTGAGCCCACTTGTCCGCATTCTCGCGATGGCCGGCGAAATGGCGGGCGGCGAGGACCGCGCCGCGATCTGGTTCAAGCACCAGCCGATCCCGGGCTGGGCCGGCAAGACCGCTTACGATCTCGTTCGCGAGGGCAAGGCCGACAAGGTGCTTGCCTATCTGGAGGCCGCGCGCTCCGGCGTCTATGCCTGAGGGCGCGGTTGATTCCTCACCAACGCTGCTGCTCTGGCGCGCTTTCGTACCGCGCTGGGCCTACCTGCCCCTCTCCGGGGAGGGCGCTGCGCGTTTCGGTGGCCGCTGGAATCCGACCGGTCAGCCGACCATCTATGCCGCGCGCGAACTCTCGACCGCCTGGGCGGAATACAATCAAGGCTTTGTCCAGCATCCGGCACTGGTCGTTGAACTGGAGCTTTCGGGCGCGCGGCTTGCGGATCTGACCGATGCCGAGGCGCTAAAGCAATTCGGGGTTGCCGCCGACATTCATGATTGCGAGTGGCGGGCCATGCTCGACTTGGGGAACACCCCGCCGACGCATCTGCTTCGGGAAAAACTCTTGGAACGAGGCTTCGACGGCGTGATCTATCCGTCCTTCATGTCTCGGGGCGGCAGTTGTGTCGCGCTCTGGAAATGGAACGAGGAAGGTGGACCGACACTCCGCGCCATCGACCCGGACCAGCGGTTGCCGAAGACGCCCGCTTCATGGATGTGATAATCAGCGAAGGACAAATATCTATCTCCCGTTCAAAGCTTTGATCGGGAATTTGGAATCAGGACTACAGCGGAAGCGGCTCTTACGCCTGCGTGCCGCCGACCGTCATCTGGTTCATCCTGAGATGCGGCTGGCCGACGCCGACCGGCACGCCCTGGCCGGCCTTGCCGCACATGCCGATACCAGTGTCGAGCTTCATGTCGTTGCCGACCATGGTGACACGATGCATCGCGTCAGGCCCGTTGCCGATCAGCATCGCGCCTTTGATCGGCTTCGTCACCTTGCCGTCCTCGATCATGTAGGCCTCGGTGCAGCCGAAGACGAACTTGCCGCTGGTGATGTCCACCTGTCCGCCGCCGAAAGAGACGGCGTAGATGCCCTTTTTGACCGAGGCGATGATTTCGGCGGGGTCATGATCGCCTGCGGTCATGTAGGTGTTGGTCATGCGCGGCATCGGCTCATGCGCGTAGGATTCGCGACGGCCGTTGCCGGTCGGCCGCATGCCCATGAGACGGGCGTTCTGCCGGTCCTGCATGTAGCCGACCAGCTTGCCGTCCTCGATCAGGACCGTGCGGTTGGAAGGCGTGCCCTCATCGTCCACGGTCAGCGAGCCGCGTCGTTCGGGGATGGTGCCGTCATCGACGATCGTGACGCCCTTGGCGGCAACCTGGCTCCCCATCAGGCCGGCGAAGGCGGATGTCTTCTTGCGGTTTAAATCGCCTTCCAGTCCGTGGCCGACAGCCTCGTGCAGCATGACGCCCGGCCAACCGCTCGCCAGCACGATATCGAACGTACCCGCCGGCGCCGGCACGGCCTCCAGATTGACCAGCGCCTGCCTCAGCGCCTCTTCCGCCGCGTTTTTCCAGGAACCCTCCGCGAGAAAATCGCCGAAAGCCTTGCGCCCGCCCATGCCGTAAGAGCCTGATTCCTGCCGGTCGCCTTCGCCGACGATGACGGAGACATTCATCCTGACCAGCGGGCGTATGTCACGCATGAGATGCCCGTCGCCGCGCAGGATCTCGACATGCTGCCAGGAGGAGGCTAGCGAGGCCGTCACCTGGCGCACGCGCGGATCCCTGGCGCGCAGATAGGCGTCGATCTCCTGCAGCAACTTCACCTTGGCGTCGAAAGCCGGCGCCTCGATCGGATTCTCTTCACCATAGAGATGGCGGTTCGTGCCCTGGGGCGCCGCGTCGAGCTTGCCGCTATAGCCGCTCTTGACCGTAGCGACGGCATCGGCTGCCCGCTTCAGCGCGGTTTCCGAGAGTTCGTTCGCATGCGCATAGCCGGTCGCCTCGCCGGCGACGGCGCGCAGGCCGAAACCTTCATTGGTGGAGAAATTGGCGGTCTTCAGCCGCCCATTGTCGAACATCAGCGCCTCGCCCTCGCGATATTCGAGGAAAAGCTCGCCGTCGTCAGCGCCCTTGATCGTCTCGGCGACGATGGAGCGGATGGTCTCTTCCGGACAGTCGAAGGATTGGACAAGCGATCTAGTCATTGGGTTTCCTCGGGGCGATTGTCTTCCACATGTAAGGCCAAGGCCGCCGCCGATCCAGTGCGGCGGAAAGAGAGCAACCGCTCGATTTGAGAGGAGACCGGACTGGTGAATGTCTATTCCTGGATGGCGATCGGCGCGATAATCGGGCTGGCTGTCGGGTTCGCCTTTGCAACCGAGGGGAAAATCGCCGGCATCGCACTCGGTGCGGCGTTCGGACTGACGGCGCACAGGATCTATGACAGCAGGGAGGACAAATAAATTGTCAGGGCAGCGCGGCGAAGCCATCCGCGAAGCCCGTCAGGTCGACTGGAATGCCGATGCCCTGCTCGGGTGTCTGGAAGACGATGAAGGTCGCCGATTTGCCGTGCGACAGCGTATCGAGAAGCTGCTTTTCCAGGATCACCTCCGCATAGCAGCCGTCCTGGAAGCAGCGTACGAAATAGGCGCGGCCGATATCCTTGCCGTCGACCTTCAGACCGAGTCCGTTGGGCAGCAACACGCCGAGCGGCGCGAGCACGCGAAGGATCTGGGCCTTGCGGTCGGCGGTCTTGAGAACCACCACCGACAGACCGACTTCGGGTCTGTCCGCGGCGACCACGTTCTGCATCATGGCGCATTGCTCGCTGCTCGCGCCGGGAGGCGTATCGCAGATGATGGACCACGCGCCATGCTTCGATTTCACCGTGCCGGACGGCGGCTGCACCGCCTGCGGCGCGTTGGGCGCGTCCTGAAGCGCCGGCGGCGGCTCCAGGTTCTGTGCAGGCGCCTTGCCCGAAGATGATTGCGCCAGGACCGGCGCGGCCACGAGCAAGGCGGCAGCGAACAGACCCGAGGCCAGCATGGCGGAACGGAAACCGTCTTTCAATTTACGCACCCTGAACGATTCCCCCGCGAATCAAATTGAATGAGATGATCGGCCCGTGAATTAAGGACACCGGAGCGGCGCAAACCAGCCGATTTCGAACCAAACCGCCAACAATCAACGAAATTCGGTCCAAATTTTGGCCCTGCGATGGGCGAATGCTGCATGCGTGGGGCCACGAAGAGCGAAAAGCTGCAAAATCAGGGGAATAGCGGCGATGCGCGCAAAAATGCCGCATCTTTCGCTTCGCGCGTTCCTTGCGGTTGCTGTCGGAGTATGTTTGAACGGGGCGGCGGTAATGGGACGGTCCGTCCAGCCTCGCCGCTGGAGCCAATGTTCACTCGAATGAGTCATTGCGGGAGATAAGAGGGTGATCAGGAAGAGAGTTGCTTGCCTTGCCGGGGCCCTGGGGGGGGTGCTGGCGGCGGGCGCAGCCTACGCGGCGCAGCCCAAGCCTTGGGAAATTGGCTTTCAACCTGCGGCGACGCCGATCATGTCGCAGATCGAATGGTTCAATGACTACACCTTGTGGTTCATCATCCCGATCGCCCTGCTGGTTGTCGGTCTTCTCTTGTGGTGCATGATCCGGTTTCGCGCGGGGCGCAATCCCGTAGCGTCGCAGACCAGCCATAACTCAGTTATCGAAATAATCTGGACGGTCGGACCGGTCGTCGTATTGCTGTTCATCGCCGTACCCTCGTTCCAGCTTCTGACTGCCCAATACAATCCGCAGCAAAAGCCGACCATGACGGTCAAGGCGACCGGCAATCAGTGGAACTGGGACTATGAATATGAACAGGCCAAGCCTCTGAAATTCAACTCCGCGGTCCTTATCGACGAGAAGACGCGCGTTTCTCTCGGAAAACAGAACCTGGCGGAATATCCACGTCTGCTTGCGGTCGATCATGAACTCGTTGTTCCCGTGGACACGACGATCCGCATTCTCGTGACCGGGGCTGACGTGATCCATTCCTTTTCCGTCCCGGCCTTCGGCATCAAGACGGACGCTGTGCCAGGGCGGGTCAATGAGACCTGGATCAAGGTCGAAAAGCCCGGACTTTACTACGGCCAATGTTCGCAGCTTTGCGGCAAGGACCACGCCTTCATGCCTATCGCCGTCCGGGCGGTAACGAAGGAGCAGTTCAACACCTGGTACAAGGCCGCCGAGGCTGATCTCGAGGGCGCCAACAAGGCGCTGATGGCCGCCGTTGACGGCAAGAACAACGTTGCGGCCGACAAGCCGGCGCACAAGGTAATCGTTGCGGCCAATTGAGCCAGCGACGGGAGGAACGGAGCGGGAAGATGACGGACGCTGCAGTTCACGATGCCCATCACGATCATAGGCCTCATGGCTGGGTCCGTTGGGTCTATTCGACCAACCATAAGGATATCGGGACCCTCTATCTGATCTTCGCGATCATCGCGGGCATCATCGGCGGTATCCTCTCAATCCTGATGCGCTGGGAACTGATGGAACCCGGCATCCAGGTCTTCCCGGGCCTCGCCTCGATGTTCTATGGCGTCCACGGCGGACAGGCGGTCGATGCCGGAAAGTCGATGTACAACGCCTTTGCAACCGATCATGGGCTGATCATGATCTTTTTTACGGTCATGCCAGCCATGATCGGCGGGTTCGGCAACTGGATGGTTCCGATCATGATCGGTGCGCCGGATATGGCGTTCCCGCGCATGAACAACATCTCCTTCTGGCTGCTTCCTCCGGCTTTCATCCTCCTGATCCTCTCCCTGTTCATGCCGAGCGCGGCGGGCGCCTGGGGCGTCGGCAACGGCTGGACGTTCTATCCGCCGCTTTCGACCTCGGGCCAGCCTGGCCCGGCGGTGGATTGCGCCATCCTGTCGCTCCACCTCGCCGGAGCGTCCTCGATCCTCGGTGCGATCAACTTCATCACCACGATCTTCAACATGCGCGCGCCGGGCATGACGCTGCACAAGATGCCGCTCTTCGCCTGGTCGATCCTGGTGACGGCATTCCTTCTGCTTCTGGCTTTGCCTGTCCTGGCGGGCGCCATCACCATGCTGCTGACGGACCGCAATTTCGGCACGAGCTTCTTCGCTCCCGAAAATGGCGGCGATCCGCTTCTCTTCCAGCACCTGTTCTGGTTCTTCGGTCATCCGGAAGTTTACATCATGATTTTGCCGGG
>JBQCEL010000128.1:0-9754 GCA_051960255.1 Rhizobiaceae bacterium | reverse complement strand
CCGCCGGCGAGAGCGTGAAAATTTCGCAGCCATCCTTGGTGACGCCGACCGTGTGCTCATATTGCGCGGAAAGAGAGCGGTCGCGCGTAACGGCCGTCCAGCCGTCCGACAGCACCTTCACATGCGGGCGGCCGAGATTGATCATCGGCTCGATGGTGAAGATCATGCCCTCGCGCATCTCCACCCCTTCGTTGGGCGTGCCGTAATGCAGGATATTGGGCGCGTCGTGGAAAAGAAGCCCGACACCGTGGCCGCAGAAATCGCGCACCACGGAGCAGCGCTCCGCTTCGGCATAGCTCTGGATCGCCGCGCCGATCGCGCCGGTTCTTGCTCCTGGACGGACCGCAGCTACTCCGCGCATGAGGCACTCATGCGTGACTTCCAGAAGGCGTTCGGCAGCCCTTTTTATCTGGCCGACGGGATACATACGGCTTGAATCCCCATGCCATCCGTCGAGAATGTAGGTGACGTCGACATTGACGATGTCGCCCTCCCGCAGCGGCTTGTTGTCGGGGATGCCGTGACAGACGACGTGATTGATCGAGGTGCAAACCGATTTCGTATAGCCGCGATAGTTGAGCGTTGCGGGCAGCGCGCCATGATCCATGCCGAAGTCGAAGACGAAGCGGTCGATCGCCTCTGTCGTGACGCCTGGCGCGACCATTCCCGCCAGTTCGTCGAGGCAGCGGGCCGTGAGATTGCAGGCCTTGCGCATGCCTTCAAACGCGTCCGGGCCGTAGAGCCTGATCTGGCCGGTGTTTTTCAGGGGAGCGGTTGCGGCGTCGAGATAGGTGACCATCGGATCGTAGGGGCAAGAGAAAAGACGCCCATGATGTGACATCTGGAAGCCGAAGCTTCAACCCCTGATGACACGATTGCCTGCTCAGCTGGCGGCCTGAACATCCCTGCGGGCCTTCGCCACGATCTCGAAAGAACGCCGGCGAGCACCATGGTCGTAAATTTGCGCCGTGACCATCAACTCGTCCGCGCCGGTGCGCCGGACGAAATCGTCGATACCGCGCCGAACCGTCTCCTCGGAGCCGACAATGGCGCAGGAAAAGGACTGGTCGAGCATCATTTTCGCCATCGGCTCCAGCGTGGCCGTGAAATTCTCGACCGGCGGCGGCAATCTGCCGGGGCGGCCGCTTCTGAGATTGACGAAAGCCTGCTGGAGCGAACTGAACAGGAACTCCGCCTCGGCATCCGTCTCGGCGGCGAAGATGTTGACGCCGAGCATGACGTGGGGCTTTGGAAGGCGCTCCGAGGGCTGGAAGCGCTCGCGGTAGATGGCGAGCGCGCGGTCGAGTTCCTGCGGCGCGAAATGCGAGGCGAAGGCGTAGGGCAGGCCGAGCATGGCGGCGAGCTGCGCGCCGAACAGGCTGGAGCCGAGGATCCAGATCGGCACGTCGAGCCCGACGCCGGGCACCGCCCTGACCCGTTGTCCGGGCTGTTCAGGCTGGAAATAGCCCATGAGTTCCACGACGTCCTGCGGGAAGGAGTCGGCGTCCCCATTGAGGTTGCGCCGCAGCGCCCGGGCCGTCAGCGGGTCGGTTCCCGGCGCGCGTCCGAGCCCGAGATCGATGCGACCGGGAAAAAGCGTCGCCAGCGTGCCGAACGCTTCCGCAACCATCAGGGGAGAATGGTTGGGCAGCATGATGCCGCCGGCGCCGACCCTGATGGTCGATGTCCCCGCGGCCACATGGCCGATGACGACAGCCGTCGCTGCGCTGGCGATGCCCGGCATGTTGTGATGTTCCGCCAGCCAGTAGCGGTTATAGCCGAGCTTCTCGGCCCGCCTCGCGAGATCAAGCGTGTTTTTCAGCGATTGCGCCGCGTCGGAGCCTTCGCAAATGGGAGCAAGATCGAGGACGGAGAGCAGAGCCATCCGGCGAATATAGGAGATGCGGATCAGACTGCAATCGGCGTCGCGACGCCACGCTGGCGCTTGACAGCAGACGCCAAAAATGGAACCAATATTCCGCGATACGTCGCTAATGGTATAAAAATTCCATTACGCGCCGCTGCTTACGATGCCGATTGCCGTGCCGGCCGGCGGAGGTAAGATGCGGCGCCTGAGCGTGTCAAAGGGAGGAACAGGACATGAAATCTGCCTTGCTGCGTGGCGTGCTTATCGCCGCGACGGTGATTGCTGGCGTGGCGACGACGGCCTCGTCGGCGTTTGCCAATAATGAACGCTTCGTCTTCGTCAGCCACGCGCCGGATTCGGATTCGTGGTGGAACGTCATCAAGAACGCGCTGAAGAACGCCGAGCATGACGAGGGTGTGAAGGTCGAATACCGCAATCCGCCGACCGGCGACATCGCCGACATGGCGCGCATCATTCAGCAGGCGACGGCGTCCAACCCGAACGGTATCGTCACCACCATCGCCGACTTCGATGTTCTCCAGTCGGCCATACAGGGCGCGGTCGCCAAAGGCATCCCGGTGATCACCGTCAATTCCGGCACCGCCGAACAATCCAAGAAGCTCGGCGCGCTGATGCATATCGGCCAGCCGGAATATGATGCCGGCAAGGGCGCGGGCGAGCGCGCCAAGGCCGCGGGAGTCACCAAGTTCCTGTGCATCAATCACTACATCACCAATGCTGCTTCGGTGGAGCGCTGCCAGGGCTATGCCGATGGGATCGGCGTGAAACTCGGCGACCAGATGCTCGATTCCGGTCTCGATCCGACTGGGGTTTACAACAAGGTGAAGGCGTTCCTTGCGGCCCATCCCGACACCAACGGCATCATCGCCCTCGGCCCGAATGCGGCCGACCCGCTGATCAAATATTTGCGCGACACGGGATCCGCCTCGAAGTTCAAGAGCATCATCTCTTTCGACCTCGACGGCGACATCTCCAAGGCGATCAAGGATGGCATCATGAGCGCCGCGATCGACCAGCAACCCTACCTGCAGGGCTATCTGCCGATCGTCTTCTTGACCCAGTACGTCCGCTACGGAGTCCTACCCGCGAACAACGTCAACACCGGCCCGGGCTTCGTGACCAAGGACAACATTGCAATGGTCGAGAAGTTGGCCGGCGAATATCGCTGAAGCGTCAGCCGGGCGGACCAGCGATCCGCTTTCTTTTGTCCGCCACCGGAGCGCGCGGCGCCTACGGGGGATAGTGCGCGAGGCATGAGATGGCCGAACAGGCAAAATTTCGGGGCGGGGAACCGCCCATCGTCGACGTGATCGACGAGCGTCTCAGCCGGCAATCATGGTTCCGGCGCATGCTGTCGCGACCTGACCTCGGGGCTTTTGCCGGCGCCGTCCTCGTTTTCGTCTTTTTCGCCTTCACGGCCGGCGGCACGGGCATGTTTGCCGCCGACGGCGTCATGAACTGGCTGACGGTGACGGCTCAGCTGATGATCATCGGAACGGGGGCGGCGCTATTGATGGTCGGTGGCGAATTCGACCTCTCGGTCGGCTCGATGATCGGATTCGCCGGTATGATGATCGCTATCCCGACGATTTATTTCCACGTTCCGGTCGGGCTGAGCGTCATCCTTGCCTTCGTCGTCGCGTTGGCGATCGGCGCGCTGAACGGCTACATCATCGTGCGCACCCGCCTTCCTTCCTTCATCGTCACGCTCGCCTCGCTTTACATGCTGCGTGGGCTGACGATCGCCCTCTCGATCCTTTTCACCAACCGCACCATCGTTAGCGGACTGAAGCAATATTCCGACCAGAGCTTCGTCGCCTCGCTCTTCGCCGCCAAGCTGTTTCCCGGTTTCTTCCAATGGCTGGCGGATAACGGCCTCATCAACAAGTTGCCGAATGGCACGCCGGCGGTGGCGGGGTTGCCCATGCTCTTGGTCTGGGCGGCGGTGATCGCAGTCATCGGCCATGTTGTCCTGATGAAGACGCGCGCCGGAAACTGGATTTTCGCCTCTGGCGGCGACGCCAACGCGGCGCGCAATGTCGGGGTTCCGGTCAGCGCCATCAAGATATCGCTGTTCATGGTCACAGCATTCTGCGCCACCGTCTTCGCCGCGTGCCAGGTGTTCGAGTTCGGCTCCGCAGCCTCCGATCGCGGCCTCTTGAAGGAGTTCGAGGCGATCATCGCCGCCGTCATTGGCGGCTGCCTGCTGACAGGCGGCTACGGCTCGGTGATCGGCGCATGCCTCGGGGCCTTGATCTTTGGCGTCGTGCAGATGGGAATCCTCTTCACCGGCGCGCCAAGCGATTGGTTCCAGGTCTTCCTTGGCGCCATGCTGCTGATCGCGGTGCTGTTCAACAGCTCGATCCGCCGGCGCGTGACGGGAGAACGCTGATGACCACGGCAATCCGGACAGCCTCTCCGGAGGATGTGACGGGTCTGGAAGGCTGGGGCCGTCCGCTGATCGAGGTACGTGAGCTGACCAAGCATTTTGGCCCTGTTGTTGCCCTGTCGGGCGTGTCGATGACAGTCAGGGCAGGTGAGGTGCACTGCCTCCTTGGCGACAACGGCGCCGGTAAGTCGACGCTGATCAAGACGCTGTCGGGCGTTTACCGGCCGACAGGCGGCGATTTCGTGGTTGACGGGACGCCCGTGACGTTTTCCAGCCCCCGCGAGGCGCTCGACGCCGGCATCGCAACCGTCTTCCAGGACTTGGCGATGATCCCGCTTCTCTCCATCACCCGCAATTTCTTCATGGGACGGGAGCCGGTGAGGAGGTTCGGACCCTTGTCCTTCATGGATATGCAGTTCGCCAACAGGATCGCGCGCGAGGAGATGCGCCGGATCGGCATCGACGTGCGCGATCCCGAGCAGGCTGTCGGCACGCTATCAGGCGGCGAGCGGCAATGCGTGGCGATCGCGCGCGCCGTCTATTTCGGCGCCAAGGTGCTGATCCTGGACGAGCCGACCTCGGCGCTCGGCGTGGCGCAGACATCGATGGTGCTGAAATTCATCCGCCAGGTGCGGCAGAAAGGGCTCGGCGTCATTTTCATTACCCACAACGTCCGCCATGCCTACGCGGTCGGCGACAGGTTCACAATCCTCAATCGCGGCCGAACGCTCGGCACGTTCGCCAAGGCAGAGATCGGCCTTGAGGAACTGCAGACGAAGATGGCTGGTGACAAGGAACTGCAGGACCTTTCCGAGGAACTTGGCGGAACCGTCTGAATCTCCAGCCACCAAGCGGTGCGGAAACGAGGACCTCGGATCGCGTCGACGATACCGGTTGACAGCACCCTTCTGTCGCGTGAGCAACAATCCGACACCCTCAGCACTGAGTCTCTTCATGTCCGACACCACGCCATTTCCACGCTTCGCCCTCAATCACATGGCCGCTCCTGGCCTTGATCTCCCGGCCTTTTTTGCCCTGGCGGCTACCTTGGGCATGGAAGGCGTCGAAATCCGCAATGATATCGCCGGCAAGCCCATCCTGGACGGCACTCCGGCACCGCAGGTCCGTGCGGCCGCCGAAAAGGTGGGCATATCGATCCTCACGATCAACGCGTTGCAGCGTTTCAACGAGTGGACACCCGCTCGGGAACGCGAAGCAATCGAATTGGCGGACTATGCCGCCGCCTCCGGCGCCCAGGCGCTCGTCCTTGTCCCGGTCAACGATGGTTCAGGGCGCGAGGACGGCAAGCGGCAGGAAAATTTGCGCCACGCGCTGTCTCGGTTGAAGCCAATTCTCGACGCCCGCTCACTCAAAGGCTTCGTGGAGCCGCTCGGCTTCGAAATCTGCTCGCTGCGCTCGAAGAAAGAAGCGATCGATGCGATCGAGGCGGTCGACGGCAGGGATACGTTTCGTCTCGTCCACGACACATTCCACCATCATCTCGCCGCCGAGCCTGAAATCTTCCCCGCGATGATCGGGCTGGTGCATATTTCCGGCGTTGATGATCCCACCGTCACCATAACCGCCATGCGCGATCCGCACCGCGTCCTTGTTACCGGAAAGGACCGCCTCGGCAATCTGGCGCAGATTAAGGCGCTGCGGCAGGCAGGCTATGAGGGGTGGTTTTCTTTCGAGCCTTTCGCGCCGTCTGTCCATGCCCTAAGCGATCCAGCCGCCGCTTTAGGGGAAAGCATGGCTTTCATTCGCCAAGGTCTGAATGGTTCGGAGCAGCGATAGCAAATGGAATGGGCATTTCATTTCCTGCGGTGCAATAGTTCATTTATTCCGTTTCGCGCCGTTCCGCGGAGTGGTTAGAAAGCCTCGGGCGCGGAAAGCCGGCACAGAACCACACCTCCGCCGCATTTCCACGCATTCGCGAATTCGAAGCAACATGAAGAGGTCGGTTCAATGACGATGAGGTTCGGGCTTCTTGGGGCCGGGCGGATTGGCAAGGTGCATGCGAAGGCAGTCGCGGGGAATCCCGACGCGAAGCTGGTGGTCGTCGCAGACGCCGTTGCCGCGGCCGCTTCCGATCTGGCGAAAGCCTATGGCGCGGAAGTGCGCTCGATCGAGGCGATCGAGAGCGCCGGCGACATTGACGCCGTCATCATCTGCACCCCGACCGATACCCATGCCGATCTGATCGAGCGTTTCGCGCGGGCGGCGAAGGCGATCTTCTGCGAAAAGCCGATCGACCTCGATATTTCCCGCGTCAGGGCCTGTCTTGGCGTGGTGAAGGAGACTGGCGCCACGCTGATGGTTGGGTTCAACCGGCGCTTCGACCCGCATTTTATGGCGGTGCGGCAGGCGATCGACGATGGCCGGATCGGCACGGTCGAGATGGTGCAGATCGTCTCGCGCGATCCCGGCGCGCCGCCGGCGGAATATATCACGCGCTCCGGCGGCATCTTCCGCGACATGACCATCCACGATTTCGATATGGCGCGTTTCCTATTGGGCGAGGAGCCGGTCTCGATCACCGCGCAGGCGTCCGTGCTGGTCGACAAGAAGATCGGCGAACTCGGCGATTATGATTCGGCGAGCGTGATGATCGAAACGGCCTCGGGCAGGCATTGCGCCATCTCCAATTCCCGCCGCGCAACCTATGGCTACGACCAGAGGATCGAGGTGCACGGCTCTAAGGGCATGGTCGCCGCCGAAAACCAGCGCGCGGTATCGATCGAGGTCGCGAACGCCTCGGGCTACACGCGGCCGCCGCTCTATGACTTCTTCATGACGCGCTACACGGAAGCCTATGCGCGCGAGATTGCCGCCTTCATCGAGAGCGTCGCGAAGGGGAAGAAGGCGTCTCCGAGCGGAGAGGACGGACTGATCGCGCTCGGCATGGCGCAAGCGGCGTTGCGTTCAGTGAAGGAAAAACGCACGGTCAAGCTGAGCGAGGTGCTTGGCTGAGAGTCTTTTTCAGCCGATTTCCCCGATCAGTTCTTCCAGTCCATGCAGGCTTTCGAGCCGCCGGAAGCGCGGCTCGCTGGCCGGTTCGTCGTCATGTTCCAGCGCCCATGTGAGTTCGTGCGGGACATAGACGCCCCAGCTTCCAGCCCTTAGCGCCGGCACAACGTCGGATTTCAGCGAATTGCCGACCATCATCGCCTGTTCCGGCCCGTCGCCATGCTGGCGGAACACGCGGCTGTAGGTCGCCTCGCTCTTGTCGCTGACGATCTCGACGGCGCTGAAAAGCTCTCCCAGCCCTGACGCGGCAAGCTTGCGCTCCTGGTCGAAGAGATCGCCCTTGGTGATCAGGATGAGCCGATAGCGGTCGGCGAGCGCTTCCAGCGTCTCGGGCACACGCGGAAGCGTCTCCACGGGATGCACGAGCATTTCGCGTCCCGCGGCAAGGATGCCGTCAATGACATTGGCCGGCGCCTTGCCTTCCGTCACTTCGATCGCGGTTTCGATCATCGAAAGCGTGAAGCCTTTTATGCCGAAACCGTAGAGTTTCAGGTTGCGCTTTTCCGTTTCGAGAAGCCGTTCCGACAGATGGCGAGGATCCGCATAGTTCGACAGAAGCGCGGCAAAGCGATCCTCCGTCAGCCGGTAGAACTGCTCGTTCTGCCAGAGCGTGTCGTCGGCGTCGAAGCCGATAGTGGTCAGTTGCGGCATGGCGTAGTCCAGAATCAGACCTGACTCATATCGCCCGCCGAACGCGGCTGTCCACCGATGTCCTACAACACCGTCTGCGACACCAGATCGCCCGCCGAACGCGGCTGTCCACCGATGTCCTATAACACCGTCTGCGACACCAGATCGGCCGCGATGGCGAGGAAGACTCCTGCTCCCGTGATGATGGCGCCCGTAAGAAAGATACGGCTCGCCCTTTGGAAAAGAAGTTTCTTGACCGAGTCCGTATGGAGGAGGAGCGCCAGCGCCCGAAACTGGATGATGATGCCGATGGTCAGCGCCCCGACGGGAATGGCGTCATAAAGACGCCAGGGCAGGGGATTGGCGCCCCATTGCGCCAGGAAGCCGAGCGAAAAGGAGAGGATGATCCCGACGACGGTGAGCGTGCCGTTGCGGAACAGCGTATCGATCAATTGCTCGTTTTCGTCGCTGAGGTTCATCGGCTCTCCTCCGAACCACGTTCCGCATGTGGGTTCTGGCAACTGATTGTGTTGCCGAAAACAAGCGCCTGCAAGCGGGATTTTGAAGAGAGACAAGCCACTATCGGCGAAGGCGGGCTATTGTACCAGAGCACGCATACCGGGTGTGCAGTGGCACGTTCGGGGTTGCATCCGGTTGACGGAACTATCCATGCCACGCTAGCGCGGTTGCCCGACATTCACCGGGTTCCCATGTCCGACATCATCGGTCTCATCCTGCCGTTTTTCGGCCTGATCTTTCTTGGCTTCGCTGTGGCGCGTTTCGCGCGGCAGCCGATCGAGGCGCTCGGCTGGATGAACGTCTTCGTCATCTATGTCGCGCTTCCCGCCCTTTTCTTCCAGCTTTTGTCGAAGACTCCGATCGAACAGCTGACGGAATGGAAGTTCATCTTCGGCTCCGTCTTCTCCACCTTCCTGATCTTTCTCGCCATGTTCCTGCTGTCGCTCGTCTTCTCGCGCGGCGAAATCGCGGAAAGCACAATCAGGGGGCTTGCGTCCGCCTATGGCAATATCGGCTATATGGGACCGGGGCTGGCGCTTCTCGCGCTCGGTGAGGATGCCGCGGTTCCGATCGCGCTCATCTTCTGCTTCGAGAACATGATGCATTTCATCGTCGCGCCGACGCTGATGGCGTTGTCCGGCAAGGACAAGGAGAGGCCGCTCGAACTCGCTGCGAAAGCCGCGAAAGGCATCGTTCTTCACCCCTTCATCATCGCCACGGCGCTCGGCGTGCTGGCGGCCTGGTTCCGCTTCCATTCTCCGGTAGCGCTCGACCGCCTGCTCGATTCGCTCGCCAAGGCCGCGGCCCCTTGCGCGCTTTTCGCCATGGGCGTCACGCTTGCGCTTCGCCCGCTGAAGCGCGTGCCGCACGAGCTTGGCGTCATTGCACTCCTGAAGCTCGCGATTCACCCGGCGCTCTGCTACGTCACGCTGAGCCTTGTCGGCCATTTTTCGCCGATATGGGTCTTTTCGGCGGTTCTGCTCGCCTCGCTGCCGACGGCGACCAATGTGTTTGTCATCGCGCAGCAATATGGCGTCTGGGTCGAGCGCGCCTCGGCGAGCATCCTGCTGACCACGGTACTCTCCGTCGTCACGGTGACAGCGACGCTTTATGTCATCAAGAGCGGAATGCTACCGCCGGACCTCTTTCCGTAGATCGGAAAACAGATTGCGCCAGCCGCTTCCCGGGTGCATGCCCTCGCGCATGAAGAAGCTGCGGACCGGCGCCAGATTGCCGATGACGGAAAGACCCGCAGTGCGCAGAAGCTGCGCCGGCAGGAAATCCGTGAGAAGCGACAT
>JBQCEL010000127.1:0-12570 GCA_051960255.1 Rhizobiaceae bacterium | reverse complement strand
GACGCGCTGTTCGACAATGGCCGCCGCGGCCGCGTCATCACCGGCGCCAACAAGCGCCCGCTGAAGTCGCTGTCCGATATGCTGAAGGGCAAGCAGGGCCGTTTCAGGCAGAACCTGCTCGGCAAGCGCGTCGACTATTCCGGCCGTTCGGTCATCGTGACCGGGCCGGAACTCAAGCTGCATCAGTGCGGCCTGCCGAAGAAGATGGCGCTCGAACTGTTCAAGCCGTTCATCTATGCAAGGCTCGATGCCAAGGGCTATTCGTCCACCGTCAAGCAGGCAAAGAAGCTGGTCGAAAAGGAGAAGCCGGAAGTCTGGGATATTCTCGACGAGGTCATCCGCGAGCATCCGGTGCTCCTGAACCGCGCGCCGACGCTTCACCGCCTCGGCATCCAAGCCTTCGAGCCGACCCTGATCGAGGGTAAGGCGATCCAGCTTCATCCGCTGGTCTGCACCGCCTTCAACGCCGACTTCGACGGCGACCAGATGGCGGTGCACGTGCCGCTGTCTCTGGAAGCGCAGTTGGAAGCCCGCGTCTTGATGATGTCGACCAACAACATCCTGCATCCTGCTTCCGGCGCGCCGATCATCGTGCCGTCGCAGGACATGGTGCTCGGTCTCTATTACCTCTCGATCGTCAATCAGAACGAGCCGGGCGAGGGGATGGTGTTCGCGGATATGGGCGAACTCCAGCATGCGCTCGAGACCAAGGCCGTCACGCTGCACGCCAAGATCAGGGGCCGTTTCCGTACGATCGACGCCGAAGGCAATGAAGTGTCGAAAATCTACGACACGACGCCCGGACGCATGATCATCGGCGAACTCCTGCCGAAGAATGTCAACGTGCCCTTCGACATCGCCAATCAGGAGATGACCAAGAAGAACATCTCCAAGATGATCGACACGGTCTATCGCCACTGCGGCCAGAAGGAGACGGTCATTTTCTGCGACCGCATCATGGCGCTCGGCTTCAGCCACGCCTGCAAGGCGGGTATCTCGTTCGGCAAGGACGACATGCTCATCCCCGACACGAAGGCCGATCTGGTCGCCAAGACCGAGGCGCTCGCGAAGGAATATGAGCAGCAGTACAATGACGGCCTGATCACACAGGGCGAGAAGTACAATAAGGTGGTCGATGCCTGGGCGAAGTGCTCGGAAAAGGTCGCCGAGGAGATGATGGGCCGCATCAAGGCGGTCGAGTTCGACGACAATGGCCGCCAGAAGCCGATGAACTCGATCTACATGATGTCGCACTCCGGCGCGCGCGGCTCGCCGACGCAGATGCGTCAGCTCGCCGGCATGCGCGGCCTGATGGCCAAACCGTCGGGCGAGATCATCGAGACGCCGATCATCTCGAACTTCAAGGAAGGTCTGACCGTTCTGGAGTATTTCAACTCCACCCACGGCGCCCGCAAGGGCCTGGCCGACACCGCCTTGAAGACGGCGAACTCGGGCTACCTGACCCGCCGTCTCGTCGACGTGGCGCAGGACTGCATCGTCAACGCCACAGATTGCGGCACGACGAAGGGCCTGACCATGACGCCGATCGTCGATGCGGGACAGGTCGTGGCGTCGCTCGGCCAGCGCATCCTCGGCCGCACGGCGCTCGAGGACATCAACCATCCGGTTTCGGGCGAAGTGATCGTTCCGGCCGGAAGGCTGATCGACGAACGCGATGTCGATGCGATCGAGAAGGCCGGCATCCAGTCGGTCCGCATCCGCTCGGCGCTGACCTGCGAGGTCAGGACCGGCGTGTGCGCGGTCTGCTACGGTCGCGACCTTGCTCGCGGCACGCCCGTCAACCAGGGCGAGGCCGTCGGCGTCATCGCGGCGCAGTCGATCGGCGAGCCGGGCACGCAGCTCACCATGCGTACCTTCCACATGGGCGGCACGGCGCAGGTCGTCGACCAATCCTTCCTGGAAGCTTCCTATGAAGGCACTGTCAAGATCCGCAACCGCAACGTCGTCAGGAACTCGGACGGCCATATGGTGGCGATGGGCCGCAACATGGCCATCCTCATCCTCGATGAAGCGGGCAAGGAGCGTGCGACGCACCGCATCACCTATGGCAGCCGCATCTATGTCGATGACGGCGATCATGTGAAGCGCGGTCAGCGTCTGGCGGAATGGGACCCCTATACCCGCCCGATGATGACCGAGGTCGAGGGCACGATCGCGTTCGAGGATCTGGTCGACGGCGTCTCGATGCAGGAGACGACCGACGAATCGACCGGCATCACCAAGCGTGAGGTCATCGACTGGCGTTCCACGCCGCGCGGCTCCGACCTGAAGCCGGCGATCACCGTGAAGGATGAGAAGGGCAAGGTCGCCCGTCTCGCCCGCGGCGGCGAGGCCCGCTTCCTGCTTTCGGTGGAAGCGATCCTGTCGGTCGAGCCTGGCGCGCATGTGAAGCCGGGCGACGTGATCGCGCGTATCCCGATGGAAAGCGCCAAGACGAAGGACATCACCGGCGGTCTGCCGCGTGTTGCCGAACTCTTCGAGGCGCGTCGTCCGAAGGACCACGCCATCATCGCCGAGATCGACGGCACGATCAGGTTCGGGCGCGACTACAAAAACAAGCGCCGCATCATCATCGAGCCGCACGATTCGACGCTGGAGCCTGTCGAGTACCTGATCCCGAAGGGTAAGCCGTTCCATCTCCAGGACGGCGACGCCATCGAGAAGGGCGACTATATCCTCGACGGCAATCCGGCGCCGCATGACATCCTGGCGATCAAGGGCGTGGAGGCGCTTGCTTCCTACCTCGTCAATGAGATCCAGGAGGTCTATCGGCTGCAGGGCGTGCTGATCAATGACAAGCACATCGAAGTCATTGTCAGGCAGATGCTGCAGAAGGTGGAGATCACGGTGCAGGGCGATTCGACCTACATCCCGGGCGATCACGTCGATGTGATCGAACTCGACGAGGTCAACGATCGCCTGATCGAGGAAGGCAAGAAGCCGGCGGAGGGCCAGCCGGTGCTGCTCGGCATCACCAAGGCTTCGCTGCAGACGCCGTCCTTCATCTCCGCCGCTTCGTTCCAGGAAACGACGCGTGTGCTGACCGAGGCTTCTGTCGCCGGCAAGACGGACACGCTGCAGGGCCTGAAGGAGAATGTCATCGTCGGCCGGCTGATCCCAGCCGGTACGGGCGGTCAGATGAGCCAGATCCGGCGCATCGCCACCTCGCGCGACGAACTCATCCTCGACGAGCGTCGCAAGGCGTCCGGCGCGGAGACGGCGGAGCCGATGCTGACCGACATGACGCACGCCGCGGAATAGCCCCATATTCCGGCCTCTTGCGGCCGGAACCGGGTGTTGACATGGCCAATTCTACAGAAGGCCGCCGGAGCGATCTGGCGGCCTTAATTTCGTGAATTTGGTTGTGTTCACTCCATTTGTCATTTTCTGGTGGAAATGCCGGGCCGAAAACGGATAGTGTCGGTCAACGGACCGGCAGAAGAAAGCCGAAGAGGTAAGCCGCTGCCGGGGATTTAAAGACGCGGATCGCTGATGCCTCTCGGGGGGGATGTCATCCGCATCTTGTGGCCGCCTGGTACGATGGCCCCGTCCAGGCGGCCCTTTTATGTGCTGTTTTCCTTCGCCTCGACCGGCTCGTTCAATCGTCGAGCTGAAACGTGATGATGGAGACCTCGCCCTCAAGCGCTCCCTGGAAAGCGGAAAGATAGGGCTCTTCGTCGGGTATCTCTTGCATCTCGCCGATCCGGTCCAACTCGGCCTCGGCGTAGCCTTCCTTCACCAGCGCATCGAGGGCGCGCCGTACAGCAAAGTCGTCATCCGGCGCGACCAGCATGATCTGGACGCCTTCGGCGGGACCGCCCTTGTACCGGCGCACCCGGCCGACGATCAGGCTTACGGCGTGCTGCTCATTGTCGTTCATCGCTGTCATGACTTCTCGTTCCACAATCTTTCCGGATCACGTAGGCGGTTCGCGATGGAATTGCATGCCTCTCGAACCGAGAAAGATGCTTTTCGCTCCGATATGCGGCATCGGAAAGATCACGCCTGCGGGGTCGTGAAACAGGCTAGCCGTTGACATGGCGCTGATATTCTCCTAATGACCCCTCGCGCCGGGCAGAAATGTCCGGTGTTTTCTTTGACGTGTCCCGTGGGTTTCCTCGCAAAGCGTGCGCGGGAAAGCCTGTCAGGCCTGAAATGGCCAGAGGAGGGCGCGTTTCCTGGCCCGGAGTTCCGGGCGCATCAACTTTGAGGAAATGCGATGAGCAAGCGCGAATCCGCGAAATATAAACTCGACCGCCGTCTTGGCGAAAATGTCTGGGGCCGTCCGAAATCGCCGGTCAACAGGCGCGAATATGGCCCCGGCCAGCACGGCCAGCGCCGCAAGGGCAAGCTGTCCGACTTTGGCTTGCAGCTGCGCGCCAAGCAGAAGCTGAAGGGCCATTATGGCGACGTGTCGGAAAAGCAGTTCCGCAAGGTCTATGACGAGGCTAACCGCCGCAAGGGCGACACCTCTGAAAACCTGATCGGCCTGCTCGAGTCTCGTCTTGATGCGGTCGTCTATCGCGCGAAATTCGTCCCGACGATCTTCGCCGCCCGCCAGTTCGTCAATCACGGCCATGTCAACGTGAACGGCCGCCGCGTCAATATCGGTTCCTATCGCTGCAAGCCGGGCGATGTGATCGAGGTGCGCGAGAAGTCGAAGCAGCTGGTCAGCGTGCTGGAATCCGTCCAGCTCGCCGAGCGCGACGTGCCCGACTATATCGAGGCCGACCACACCAAGATGACCGCGACCTATACGCGCGTGCCAGGCCTGGCCGACGTGCCCTTTGCGGTGCAGATGGAACCGAACCTGGTGGTCGAGTTCTATTCGCGCTGATCCTTCCGATATCTGGAAATGGAGAGGCCGTGCGTTTGCGCGGCCTTTTTCTTTGCTGCGTTCCGCGATAAGGGGACGGCAAAGGAAGCCGATCATGAACGCATTGCCGGGCGCCGACACCGACCGGGACATTTCAGCGGAAGGGTGCCACCCGCTTTTCCGCGACGTGCCGACATCCGTCGAGTTCAACAAGCTGCGCAAGCGGCTGTTGCGGGGTACGCGGCAGGCGATTGAGGAATTCGCCATGGCGCGGCCGGGCGACCGCTGGCTGGTGGCGCTGTCGGGCGGCAAGGATTCCTACGGCCTGCTGGCGCTGCTTCTCGATCTCCAATGGCGCGGCGTTCTGCCCGTCGAGCTTCTTGCCTGCAACCTCGACCAGGGACAGCCCAATTTCCCCAAGCACATCCTGCCCGATTATCTGAGCGCCAACGGCATTCCCCACCGGATCGAATATCAGGATACCTACTCGGTCGTGACCGACAAGATCGCGGAGGGGAACACCTATTGCTCGCTCTGCTCGCGGCTGAGGCGCGGCCATCTCTACCGCATCGCGCGCGAAGAGGGCTGCGCGGCGCTGGTGCTCGGCCATCACCGCGAGGATATCCTCGAAACCTTCTTCATGAACCTCTTCCATGGCGGCCGGCTGGCGGCGATGCCGCCCAAGCTCGTCAATGACGAGGGTGATGTCATGGTTTTCAGGCCGCTTGCCTTTGCGGCAGAGGCTGATCTCGCGCGTTTCGCCGAAGCCATGCGTTTCCCGATCATCCCTTGCGATCTCTGCGGCAGCCAGGACGGGCTGCAGCGCAACGTCATGAAGGCGATGCTCGATGATATCGAGCGGAAGATGCCCGGCCGCAAGGACACGATGATCCGTGCGCTCGCCAATGTCAGGCCGTCGCATCTCCTCGACCGCAAACTGTTCGATTTCGCCGCTTTGGCGGCATTGCCTTCCAGGGAAGATTCTCATGCGTTTTGACGAAAAGGATATCGGCTGGCTCGCCGATCTTCTGGCGCGCGCCGCCGACCAGGAGATCATGCCGCGCTTCCGCCGGCTGGAAGGCGGCGATGTTCAGCAAAAGACATCCGCCGCCGATCTCGTTACGGTCGCGGATGTGAATGCGGAGCGGGCGATCACCGAGGCATTGTCCGAACGCTTTCCCGGCGCCCTGATCCTCGGCGAGGAGGCTTATGAGCGAACGCCCGAACTGCTCGATGGCCTGGCGTCCGCCGATCTGGCGTTCGTCATCGATCCCATCGACGGAACCTTCAACTTCGCTTCGGGCACGCCTCTCTTCGGCGTCATGCTGGCCGTCGTCGCCGCGGGCGAAACCGTCGCTGGGCTGATCTACGATCCGGTCGGCCGGGAATGGCTGACGGCGGTGCGCGGGGCGGGCAGCCGTTGTTTCTCCCTATCCGGAGAAGGTGCCGCTTGCCATGTCGCCGAGCGCCGACACGTGTCCGGCTCTACCGGCTCCGTCTCCTGGCAATCCGTTGAGGAACCGCTGCGCTCCCGGCTGGCGCGGAACCACGCCAAATGCCTGGCGCAGGTCGGCTATCGCTGCGCCGCGCACGAATATCGCATGCTGGCGCTCGGGCACATGCATTTCGCGCTCTATAGCAAGCTGATGCCGTGGGACCACCTTGCCGGCTTGTTGATCCATGAGGAGGCCGGCGGATACAGCGCCCGATTTGACGGCAGCCGTTACCGACCGGGCGATACGGATGGCGGATTGCTGATCGCGCCGGACAAGACGAGTTGGGAGGAATTCCGGCGCGAATTGTGGGCGTGAAGAGGATCGCCTCTGGCGGCCTATCTGGAATTGCATTTTTCTTGACCGGATCGCGCCATTGATGCACCTTGCACAGGCGTGCAAAAACAAAAACCGGGGCAGACCGCGATCTGGACACCGGGGGGAGGAAAAGAATGATAAGCCGCCTGATGGCGGCCGGTGCTGTCGTTCTGGCGGTTGCCGGCTATCCAGCTTTATCCATGGCAGATTCGGGGCCGAACGTGCTCGTGTCGCAAAAGGGCCTCGGCGCGAAATTTCAGGCCCGCGATCCATATGCTTGTAGTTCGACTGTCGAGCCGAAGTCCGGGGCGATTTCAGCGGATTTGGCGCGGCAATATTTGATCTGCAAGATCGAGCAGGTGAACGGCGCCGGGCTGCTCTTCCTGATCGAGAACGTGAAGGTCGAGGTTGGAAAATCCGCCGGCAAGGCGCGGGATGTCCTGATCATCAACCACGACGCCGATCCCGACGGGCTCATCTACCCTATTCGCGGAAGCTACGACCAATATATCTGTTTCGCCGTCGACCATGGGCTGCACAGCTCCGGGCAGAATTGCTCCGTGACGCACGAAACGAAGGCCACGGGCGACTGTCACCGCACGAGCTTTGGCGACTGGAGTTGCTACATGAACGGCAGCGGGCCGAGTTTCAATCTTCGGCCGCCTCCGGGTTATATTCCCGGCGCGCCGTCACAGGATAAAACCGCGAAGATCGCTCCTGCCGGCTCCTACACGGATTGGTCGAGCGCAACCGCCAAGCTGCCGGCTGTCGCTTCAGCCGTGAAACAGCCGGTTCTCGCCGCGCAACTCTCCCCATCGGATGCCGACGTCCAGCAGGGAATGGCCCTGTTCGAGCAGGGCCGCTACCGGGCGGCCTACCAGAAATTCCACGCCGCGGTTCAACTCAATATGAACGATCCGCTTCCCGCCCTCTGGCAAGGCGTCACGCTTCAGGTGCTGAACGCGGGCGGCGTCAGCTTCGATTTCCTGGCTGGAAACACAGACCCGAGGTTCGCCGTCATTTCGAACGAATTGCTGGCATTGTCATCCTGGTCCCACGGTGAGTTGGCGGCCGCCAAATCCGATCTGGAGAACTGCATCCGCTATCATCCGGATGCGTCTTCGTGCGCCGATATGAAGCAGGGCGTCGAAAGCGGCGCTTCCGCTCCAGCCGCGAAGGATTGGCCCGCGGATGTCGGCCTCATCAAGGCGACCAAGGCGCGCGGGACGGTCTGGAAGCCGCACGGTTGAACACGGTGCATCGCTCGGACGAGAGTAACGGGGTGCAATCGGCGGACGCTGAAATCGGAGCTACCGACGCCAACCGGATCCTCCACGGACGGCGTTGGTTTGGGGCGTGTCTATGGGTGCTTGCTCTCTTCAGTGTTGCGCTCGCCGTCTCGACCGCCCAGCTCGATTGGCTGGCGCTCCTTTTCATGGGCGTACCGGCGCTGATCGCCGCCTATATATGCCTTACTTATGGCTGGGGTGAGATTATCGCCAAGGTCGAATTGCGCGGCGACGGGTTTTCGCTCCGCCTGCCAAGCTATCGCGGCTATTTCCCGTTCTGGCCGGCGCGCCGTCTGGAAGGAAAGTGGTCCGAGGTGACAGCAATCCGCCAGTGTCATGTGGAGGCCAGATATTTCGGCATCCGCTACGACTACATCGCGCACAGGTTCGAGACGCGCCATGGCAAGATTCTGCTCGTCGAGCAGCTTCCGAACGACCTCTCACGGGACGCGCGAAAGAGCAGCTTCAATTTGCCTGTCCGCGCGATCGCGGCCGAATTCGCGCGGCGCGCGGGGCTTATCCCCTCCCATCTCGGCCGGGTTCGCGGCGGTGGCCTGTTCCGGAACGTCCTGTTCGGGGGGCCGACCCTGCCGGTTTGAGGGGCGCCCGGATCACGATCGAAGCGGGATCACTCCGACCAGGCCAGGCTCTCCACGGGCGGATTGTGCTGGCTGAACAGCTTGCCGTTCTCGGCGATCAGGATGGCGCCGAGCGCGCCGAGCGACAGCAGGCAGAAACCTACGGAAAGGGGGGTCACGGTGCCGTTGAAGGACTGACCGACGATCGTCCCCAGAATGCCGCCGAAAAAGGTCTGCGCGAAGCCCAGAACCGATGAGGCCGTGCCGGCGATATGGCCGAGCGGCTCCATTGCCAGAGCATTGAAATTCGCCCCCAACGCGCCGAATGGCACCATGGCGCAGGTGAAGATGACGATGAAGAGGATGAGAGAGATCGGCATGATGAGGGAGAGCGCGAGCCAGATGGCGCTGATCGCCAGGAAAAGCAGAAGCGCCGCCTGGGATAGCCGCCTCATCCCGATCTTCCCCACAAGCCTCGAATTGAGGAAATTCGAGACGGCGATCATGCTGGCGCCTCCGGCGAAGATGATCGGGAACAGATCGCCGACGTGATAGATGTCGGTATAAATCTGCTGCGCCGAATTCACGAAACCGAACATCGTCCCGTAGATGAACGTGCTCGCGAGGGTGTAGCAGAGCGCGACGCGGTTGGTCAGGACGATGCGGAAGCCGCCGAGGACGGCATTGATGCTTAGGGCGCGTCGATCTTCCGGATGCAGTGTTTCCGGCAGCCTGAAGATGGCCCACACGCCTATGACGAGCGCGCCGGCCGACATGAACACGAAGATGTAGTGCCATGTCGCGAACAGCATGATGAACTGGCCGATGCTGGGCGCGACGATCGGCAGCGCCATGAACACCATGAAGATGAGCGACATGACCTCCGCCATGCGCCGGCCGTCGAAAACATCTCTCACGATCGAAACGGCTATGACACGGGTCGCGGCCGCGCCGACGCCCTGGACGAAGCGGCAAAGCAACAGCGTGGCGAAGGTGGGCGACACGGCCGCCGCGCCACAGGCTGCGACATAGATCACGATACCGACGATCAGGGGAGAACGACGGCCGAAGCGGTCCGAAACCGGCCCGAAGAAAAGCTGCGCCAGCCCGAACCCAAGAATGTAGGCGGTAATGACATATTGCCGGTGGTTGTCGTCGACGACGCCGAGGCTCGCGCCGATCTGCTGCAGGCCGGGCAACATGATGTCGATGGCGAGCGAATTGAGCGCCATCAAGGCCGCGGTCAGCGCTATGAATTCCCAGCGCGGAATGGCGAGCGCGCCGGCCCGGGATCGGGCGGTCTGGTCCATGGAACGGTTCCGAATGAAAATAAAATGCGCCGGAAAACCGGCGCATCATGAAATATAGTTTTCCGAGAAAATCAGGACAGGACCAGATCGGCTGCTTTTGCAGCCCAAGGTCCGTCTCCTCTTATGCCGCGCCCTTGACGCTGACGCCTTTCTCTTCGAGGAAGGACTGCAATTCGCCCGCCTGGAACATTTCCCGCAGAATATCGCAGCCGCCGACGAATTCGCCCTTCACATAAAGCTGCGGGATCGTCGGCCAATTCGAAAAATCCTTGATGCCCTGGCGCAGCTCGTTCGACGTCAGCACGTTGACGCCCTTATAATCCACGCCGAGATAGTCGAGGATCTGGACCACCTGTCCGGAAAATCCGCATTGCGGAAAACCCGGCGTGCCTTTCATGAAGAGGACGACGTCGTTTGACTTCACTTCATTGTCGATGAATTCGTTGATGCCAGCCATGGATATTCCTTTCCCGCCCGTCCGAGTCGAGCCTGAACTGTTACCGGTCAAATAAACCTTTCAGCGCGTCGAAACAAGGCAGCCGAACGACGCATGGCGTCCAAGCTATGCCTTTTTGTGGCCCTTCAATGGCCTATCGAGACGGCCACGTTCACAGCCGCTGCGACGATGACGGTGTTGAAGAAGAAGGATACGACCGAGTGGAGGAGCACAGCGCGGCGCATCGGAGTCGTGCTGATGCCTGTATCCGCTGTCTGCGCAGTCATGCCGATGATGGTCGCGAAGTAGAGGAAGTCCCATCCGGAAGGTTGCGTCTTGCCGGGGAATTCGAGACCGCCATGAGGTGCCGCCGATTTGTTGCCGTCGACCTTCCCGGCGTCGCCGGCGAACCAGTAAAGATGCGCATAATGAAGCGCCGTCATCATATGGATGGTGAACCAGCCGAGCGGAATTGAGATCAGCGATATGGCGAGCGCCAAGGGCGAGGGGCTTTTGCTGGAGGCGATAAGTTCAAAGACGGAAAGCAAGGCGACGCAGATTACCGCAAGTGTAATGGCGAAGATGATGGAGACGGGAATGTCGGCTCGCCTGGCGTTCTTCCTGAGGTAATCGGCGGTCATCAGCGGCAATTGCAGGAAGACGGTGATGATATAGACGAGGAAGAAGACATCGGCCCCGATCGTGTAGTCCAGCGACGCGGAAAAGGAAGACGCAGCCGCGAAGGCGAGCACGCCCAGGACGGCGGCGATGTAGAAAGTCGAGTGCCGCCTGAGGGGCGTCTTCAAGAACATGGGCTAGGCCGTGTGAACAGTCAGGTTTCGGGCGTGGCGCGTAGCGGATTGGATCCTGAGGAGAAAAGCGCATCCAATCTCTGCCCCATTCTTAGCCTGTCCGCAATCGGCATCGATGGCGCTTGAGCCACGGGGCGGAAGGCCATAATAAGATCGGACTGCCGGAGGGAAGTCTCGCCCGATGTTCAAGAAAATACTGATCGCCAACCGTGGCGAGATCGCATGCCGTGTCATCAAGACGGCGAAGAAAATGGGCATCGCGACGGTCGCGGTCTATTCCGACGCCGACCGCAACGCTGTGCATGTCGAAATGGCCGACGAGGCCGTGCATATCGGGCCGCCCCCCGCCGCTGAAAGTTATCTTGTTGCCGAGAAGATCATTGCCGCCTGCAAGGAGACCGGCGCCGAGGCGGTGCACCCAGGCTATGGTTTCCTCTCCGAGCGCGCCTCCTTCTGCGAGGCGCTCGAAAAGGAAGGCATCGTCTTCATCGGCCCGAAGCCCAAGGCCATCGAGGCGATGGGCGACAAGATCGAATCGAAGAAATTCGCCAATGCCGCCAAGGTAAGCACGGTTCCGGGCTATCTCGGCGTCATCGAGGACGCGGATCATGCCGAGCGGATCGCGGCGGAGATCGGTTATCCGGTGATGATCAAGGCGTCCGCCGGCGGCGGCGGCAAGGGTATGCGCATCGCCTGGTCGAAGGCGGAAGTGCGCGACGGCTTTGAGCGGGCGAAGTCGGAGGCCAAAAGCTCCTTCGGCGACGACCGCGTCTTTATCGAGAAGTTCGTGGAGGAGCCGCGCCATATCGAGATCCAGGTGCTGGCAGACGCGCATGGCAACTGCCTCTATCTCGGCGAGCGCGAATGCTCGATCCAGCGGCGCAACCAGAAGGTCGTGGAAGAAGCGCCGTCTCCTTTCCTCGACGAGAAAACCCGCAAGGCCATGGGCGAACAGGCCGTCGCGCTGGCGAAAGCCGTCGATTACCAGAGCGCCGGCACGGTCGAGTTCATCGTCGACCGGAATCGCAATTTCTATTTCCTCGAAATGAACACACGCCTGCAGGTCGAGCATCCGGTGACGGAACTGGTCACGGGACTGGATATCGTGGAACTGATGATCCGCGTCGCCGCCGGTGAAAAACTGAAGCTGAAACAGAGCGACGTGAAGCTCAATGGCTGGGCGGTGGAAAGCCGCCTCTATGCCGAGGATCCCTACCGCAATTTCCTGCCCTCGATCGGCAGGCTCACCCGCTACCGGCCGCCGGAGGAGGGAAGGCGAGGCGACGTGATCGTCCGCAACGATACCGGCGTCACCGAAGGCTCCGAGATATCGATGTATTATGACCCGATGATCGCCAAGCTGTGCACCTGGGCGCCGAGCCGGATTGGGGCGATCGACGCCATGGCGGAAGCCCTCGACGCTTTCGTGGTCGACGGCATCGAGCACAATATCCCCTTCCTTTCCGCGCTGATGCAGCATCCGCGCTGGCGCGAGGG
>JBQCEL010000126.1:0-2498 GCA_051960255.1 Rhizobiaceae bacterium | reverse complement strand
TCCTGGCCACCGGCCGCGCCTATCCCAGCCAGATCCTCGCCGTGACCTTCACCAACAAGGCGGCGCGCGAGATGAAGGAGCGCGTCGGCATCCTGGTCGGCGAAGCCATCGAGGGCATGCCTTGGCTCGGGACCTTCCACTCGATCGGCGTCAAGCTTCTGCGCCGCCATGCCGAACTGGCCGGGCTGAAGAGCGATTTCACCATTCTCGACACGGACGATCAGGTGAGGTTGATCAAGCAGCTAATCCAGGCCGAAGGGCTTGACGACAAGCGCTGGCCAGCACGCCAGTTCGCGCAGATGATCGACGGCTGGAAGAACAAGGGGCTCGGTCCGTCCGAAATTCCGGAAGGGGACGCCAGAAGCTTCGGCAACGGCAAGGGCCGCAAGCTCTATACGGACTACCAGGATCGGCTGAAGACGCTCAACGCCTGCGATTTCGGCGATCTCCTTTGCCACCCGATCCGCGTCTTCCGCGCCTATCCCGAGGTGCTGGCGGACTACCACCGCAAGTTCAAATACATATTGGTGGACGAGTATCAGGACACCAACACCGCGCAATATATGTGGCTGCGATTGCTGGCCCAGCGGCCCAGACCTTCCCCCTTGAGGGGAGGGTCGGTCGGCGCAGCCGACCGGGGTGGGGTCGGCAGAGGAAGCGCGCTGACGCCAGGAAGAAATGAAGAGTTCGACGATCAGGCGACCCCACCCGACCGGCCTACGGCCGGCCACCCTCCCCTCAAGGGGGAGGGGAATCCACGCTCAATCGCGAGCGTGAATATTTGCTGCGTCGGCGATGACGACCAATCCATCTATGGCTGGCGCGGAGCGGAGGTCGACAACATTCTCCGCTTCGAGAAGGATTTTCCCGGCGCGACCGTCATCCGGCTCGAACGCAACTATCGCTCGACCGCCCACATCCTTGGCGCCGCCTCGCATCTGATCGCGCATAATGAGGGACGGCTCGGCAAGACGCTTTTCACCGACGCCGCCGATCCCGAAGACGCGAAAGTGACCGTCCACGCCGCTTGGGATTCGGAAGAGGAAGCCCGCGCCGTCGGCGAGGAGATCGAGCAGGCGCAACGTAACGGGCATAAACTCAACGACATGGCCATTCTCGTCCGCGCCTCCTTTCAGATGCGCGAATTCGAGGACCGTTTCGTCACGCTCGGCCTCAACTATCGCGTCGTCGGCGGCCCGCGCTTTTACGAGCGGCTGGAAATCCGCGACGCCATGGCCTATTTCCGCGTCGTCGCGCAGGGCGCGGACGATCTCGCCTTCGAGCGCATTGTCAATGTGCCGAAACGCGGTTTGGGCGAAGCGACGATCCGCCAGATCCACGATACCGCCCGCGCGCTCGGCGTGCCCATGCTCCAGGCCGCCGAAAATTTGGCCGAATCAGACGAACTGAAGCCGAAGCCGCGCGCGGCGTTGCGTGAGGTCGCGGCCAATTTTTCACGCTGGCAGAAGCTTTTGGAGACGAAGCCTCATACGGAGCTTGCGGAAATTATCCTTGAGGAATCCGGCTACACCGATATGTGGAAGAACGACCGCTCGGCGGAAGCGCCGGGGCGGTTGGAGAATCTGAAGGAGCTTATCCGCTCCATGGAGGAGTTCGAATCGCTCCGCTCCTTCCTCGAACATGTCTCGTTGGTCATGGATGCCGAGCAGAACGAGGACCTTGACGCCGTCAACATAATGACGCTGCATTCCGCCAAGGGACTGGAGTTCGAGACCGTCTTCCTGCCGGGCTGGGAGGAAGGGCTTTTCCCGCATCAGCGCGCGCTCGACGAGGGCGGTCGCTCCGGCCTGGAGGAGGAACGCCGCCTGGCCTATGTCGGCGTTACCCGCGCCAAGAGAAATTTGCACATCTGGTTCGTCTCCAACCGCCGCATCCACGGCCTGTGGCAATCGACCATCCCGTCGCGCTTTCTCGATGAACTCCCCGAAGACCACGTCGAGGTCGCCGACGCCGGCAATTCCTATGGCGGCTACAACGCGCCCTATGGCGGCGGCGCATTCGCCGGCGGGCGCGGCGGCGGCCGACAGAATCCTTACGGTGCCTCGCGCTTCGATGAAGTCGGCAGCTTCTCCAACACCTACGCAACACCGGGCTGGCAGCGCGCCAAGGCAAATCGCACCGAGGCGACCGACCGCAACTGGGGCACGCGTTCCGGCCATCAACTCGAGCGCATCGGTTATGGCGAGGTCGATTCCGGCTTTGGCGCCGGGCGCGGCTCGGTGAAGGGCCGCACGATCGATGGCGAACTGGTGGCGAAATCGGTTTCGGACACCCCCTCGCCTTTCACGATTGGCGACCGCGTCTTCCACCAGAAATTCGGCAACGGCAACGTCGCCGCGATCGAAGGCAACAAACTCACCATCGATTTCGACAAGGCCGGGCAGAAGCGTGTGTTGGATGGGTTTGTGAAGGCGGTTTAAGCTTTTATCCGCCTTCCCGACCGGAAATTCCTTCTCAAAAAGAAAAAGCCGGGATCG
>JBQCEL010000125.1:0-2130 GCA_051960255.1 Rhizobiaceae bacterium | reverse complement strand
ACTGGTCGACGGCGGAGGCGCTGGCCTTCGGCTCGATCCTGATGGACGGCAATCCGATCCGGCTTTCCGGCCAGGATTCGGAGCGCGGCACCTTCTCACAGCGCCATTCGGTGCTTTACGATCAGCGCGACGAGACCCGCTTTATCCCGCTCAACAATCTCTCGCCGGCGCAGGCCAATTACGAAGTCGTCAATTCCATGCTGTCGGAAGAGGCGGTGCTCGGCTTCGAATATGGCTATTCGCTTGCCGAGCCGCGTGCGCTCACGCTTTGGGAGGCGCAGTTCGGCGATTTCGCCAATGGCGCGCAGGTCGTCTTCGACCAGTTCATCGCGGCCGGCGAGCGCAAATGGTTGAGAATGTCCGGCCTCGTCTGCTTGTTGCCGCATGGCTATGAAGGGCAGGGGCCGGAGCACTCCTCTGCGCGCCTGGAGCGCTACCTCCAGCTTTGCGCCGAAGACAACATGCAGGTCGCGAACTGCACGACGCCGGCCAATTATTTCCACATATTGCGCCGGCAGCTGAAGCGCGATTTCCGCAAGCCGCTCATCCTGATGACGCCGAAATCGCTTCTGCGTCACAAGCGCGCCGTCTCGACGCTGGCCGACATGTCTGGCGAGAGCTCCTTCCATAGGCTGCTCTGGGACGATGCGCAGATGTTGGACGGCCAGCAGATCAAGCTTGTCAAGGATTCCAAGATCAGGCGCGTCGTGTTGTGTTCCGGCAAAGTCTATTATGACCTCTACGAGGAACGCGAGAAGCGCGGCATCAACGATATCTACCTGTTGCGCGTCGAGCAGCTCTATCCGTTCCCGGCCAAGGCGCTGATCACGGAACTGTCGCGTTTCCGTAACGCGGAGATGGTCTGGTGCCAGGAAGAGCCGAAGAACATGGGCGCCTGGTCATTCATCGATCCCTATCTCGAATGGGTGCTGGCTCATATCGACGCCAAGCATCAGCGCGTCCGCTACGCCGGAAGGCCCGCCGCCGCCTCGCCGGCGACCGGGCTGATGTCGAAGCATCTCGCTCAGCTTGAAACCCTGCTCGAAGACGCGCTCGGCGAATAATCCTCACTAGGCAAAGGCAACGGAACCCACCCATGGCTACTGAAATCCGCGTTCCCACGCTCGGCGAGTCCGTCACCGAGGCAACGGTCGGGAAATGGTTCAAGAAGGCGGGCGATGCGATTGCCGCAGATGAGCCGGTGGTCGAGCTCGAAACCGATAAGGTGACGATCGAAGTCCCGGCCCCCGCCGCCGGCTCGCTTGCCGAGATTACGGTCAAGGAAGGCGAGACGGTGGAGGTGGGCGCGCTTCTGGGCATGATCGGCGAGGCGGGAGCAAAGGCAGCGCCTGTCGTGCAGAAGGCCGGGAACGGCAAGGGCTCCGAAGAAGCAAGTGGCGCAGCGGCGCCGAAAACCACCGGTCCGGCCCGCAAGGAGGGCGTGGAGTCGGCCAGGCAGGTGGCGCATGGCGCCGCCGAAGGCAGCAGCGACGCCGGCCCGGTCGAGCCGCGCGAGATGCCGCCGGCTCCCTCCGCGGCCAAGCTGCTCGCCGAAAAGAACCTCTCCGTCGATCAGGTCGAGGGAACGGGAAAGCGCGGCCAGGTCCTGAAGGGTGATGTGCTCGAAGCCCTGGCAAAGGGCGCGGCCTCGCAGCCGGCCGAAACACCACGCGAACCTGTCGCCGCGCGCGCCCCGTCCTCGGGCGACGACCAGGCACGGGAAGAGCGCGTCAGGATGACCAAGCTCCGCCAGACGATCGCGCGGCGCCTGAAGGAAGCCCAGAGCGTCGCGGCGATGCTCACCACCTTCAATGAGGTGGATATGGGCGCGGTGATGGCCCTCCGATCGAAATACAAGGATGTCTTCGAGAAGAAGCATGGCGTGAAGCTCGGCTTCATGGGGTTCTTCACCAAGGCCGTGACCCACGCCTTGAAGGAAATCCCCAACGTCAATGCCGAGATCGACGGCACCGACATCATCTACAAGAACTACTGCCATATCGGTGTCGCCGTCGGCACCGACAAGGGGCTGGTGGTGCCGGTGGTGCGCGACGCCGACCAGATGTCGATCGCCGAGATCGAGAAGGAGATCGGGCGTCTTGGGGCGGCTGCGCGCGACGGCAAGCTCTC
>JBQCEL010000124.1:0-10538 GCA_051960255.1 Rhizobiaceae bacterium | reverse complement strand
CGCCTTTCGGAATTTGCGGCTGTCGGGGATGCGCACCGAGACGATCGTCCCATGTCCCTCCCGCGAGCGTATCTTCAGCGCGCCGCCGTGCAATTCCGCGAGCGAGCGGGAAATCGCGAGGCCGAGGCCGGATCCATTATGCGTTTTGGTGAACTGGTTCTGCACCTGCTCGAACGGTCGTCCGAGTTTTTTCAGCGCATCACGCGGAATGCCGCAGCCATTGTCCTCGATCGTCACCAGAACCGCACCGGCCGCCTTGCGCGCCCTGACGAGAATGT
Organism: Rhizobiaceae bacterium; assembly: GCA_051960255.1. Taxonomy (GTDB): domain Bacteria; phylum Pseudomonadota; class Alphaproteobacteria; order Rhizobiales; family Rhizobiaceae; genus Mesorhizobium_L. The sequence goes on along the minus strand of JBQCEL010000124.1, from coordinate 10,260 downwards.
GTCCGCCTTCGCCGGTGAATTTCACTGCGTTTGAAAGCAGGTTGATGACGATTTGCTTGACAGCTCGCCGGTCGGCATGGAGCTTCATCGCGTCGGAGATGCGCGTCTCGACCGTTATGGCCTTTCCCGCCGCCTGCAGCGCGACGACGCGGACGGTTTCCGAAATGAGCGGGCCGAGATCGATGTCCTCCCGGTCGATGGAGAACTGTCCCGCCTCGATCTTCGACATGTCGAGAATGTCGTTGATGACGCCGAGCAGATAGGAGCCGGCGCTGTGGATGTCATGGACATATTCTTCGTAGCGCTCCGAGCCGAGGGGGCCGAAGAGGCTCGATTGCATCAATTCGGAGAAGCCGATGATGGCGTTGAGCGGCGTTCTCAGTTCATGGGACATATTGGCGAGGAATTCCGATTTCGCCTTGTTCGCCGCCTCGGCGCGTTCGGTTTCCTTGAGATAACGGCGGTTGAGCTCGGCGAGTTCCTGCGCGCGTTCCGCCTCCGCCTTGCGAGCAACCGAGAGGTCGTGGATCGTCGCCAATTGCCGGCGCTCGCTGTCCACGAGCTTTTCCTGATGCTGCTTCAGGAGCGTAATGTCGGTGCCGACCGAGACGACGCCGCCGTCGCGCGTCGTCAGTTCGTTGACCTGCAGCCAGCGGCCGTCCGCCAACTGCCTCTCAAAGGTGGCCGCTCCGTTTCCGCCGCCAGCAGTGGCTAGGCGCCGCTCGAAAACGAAATGATTCATGCGCCTTTCCACGTCTTCCCTGCGCGCGCCCGCCTTGAGGTCGCGCCCGGGAAGGCCCGTATCCTGCGCATATTTCGTGTTGCACATGACAAGCCTGCTGGCCGAATCCCAAAGCACGAAGGATTCCGGGATGCTTTCGATCGCGGTGCGCAGGCGCTGGTCGGCGACTTCCGAGCGCTGGACGAGCCTGTGTTGCTCCGTCACGTCGATGGCGATGCCGATGAGGTGCAGCTCGGGCGCATCGGGATCGATAATTTGGGCGCGGGCCCGCATCCAGACCCATTGGCCGTCGGCGTGGCGCATGCGGAACACCTGATCGATCTGATCACTCTCGCGGGCGGCGATGCGGTTGGCGATCTGGAACAGGTCGACGTCCTCGGGATGGATGATTTCCGCCACGTCACCGAAGGAAAGGAATTGCTCGCACGGCTGGTAGCCGAGCATGTCATACATGGAGCGCGACCAGAACATGCGGCCGCGCGCCATGTCCCAATCCCAAAGGCCGCAGCGGCCCCGCGCGAGCGCCAGATCGATGCGCTGTTGCGCCTCGAGATAGAGATCGTCTGCGGCCTCCGCCCGGCTGATCTGCGCGAAATAGGCATAGAGGACGAGTAGCAATATGCCGGCGGTGAAGGCGAACAGGCTGACATTCAGCGCGACATTGCTGTGCCATTCGGCGAAGACCGCGTCGGCCGGAACCATGGCGGCGGTCGCCTGTTTGCGGTCGGGCGACAGGGAGATCGCGGCGTACCAGACATCGTCGCCGATGGTCACTTTCATGACGCCGGCGCGCGCGCCGAACATGAAGAGCGGTTGCCCACCTCTTACGATGGCCTGCAGCGAATGACCGGTCCATGCGCTGCCGATGCCGGTCGCTGCTTCGATCCGGAAGTTTTCGTCAGCGACCGCCAGCACGTAATCGGGACCGAAACCGCCACGAGCCGCCGTACCATCGATCTGCGTGCGCAGGTCCGTCTTACTTCCTGCCGGCACGGCCAGAGATTTGCCAAGCTCGCTTGCCGCCAGTGCCAGCGTGGCCTTGGCGTTTCGCTCGATGCCGTCATGCCACGCGCTGAGCGAAAGCAGCCTTGCCGCGGCGACGATCGCCAGGAAGATCACGGTGAGGATCGGGATCGCGCGGCGTAGATAAGGTTCGGCTCTCAGCAGACGGCGATAGGCCGGCGCGGCGATGAGGCGAGCGGTTCCCGCCAGCCCGAGCCTGGCGTTCCGCCTCGCCAGCCGGCGCGCAAATACCTGCCCTCCGGGCGCGTGCCACGCGTCCGTCTTCGCCATTAAAATGGTCCCCTGCCGTTAAGACTGCCTGAAAAAGATACCGGTACGCCGCACGCCGAATCGTCCATAAAGAATCAAAGGTGATTCGCCTTGTCCAGCCCCTTTCGGCGTCAAGAAGATTAATTTCGCGGCATAGCCGGGAAAGCTACGCCAGCGTCCGCTCCACGATATCGCGCAGGTCGATGGAGAGCTTCTTCTCCGCCTGGATGGCGACGAGCGCCGCGCGCGCCAGTTTCTGCCGCTCGGGTTCCAGCGAACGCCAGGAACGTAAAGCGGTTGCAAGCCGCGCGGCGAGTTGCGGATTGCGGGCGTCGATGTCGAGCACCATACTGGCGAAGAATTGATAGCCCGCCCCGTCCTTGCGGTTGAAGCCGGTCTGGTTCGCCGCCGAGAACGTTCCTATGAGCGCCCTGACGCGGTTCGGATTGGCGAGAGAGAAGCCGGAATGGCCCATCAGCGCTTTCACCCGCTCTACTGATTCAGCACCGGGAACGGTTGCCTGGATCTGATACCATTTGTCCATGACCAAGGGATCGGCGCCGTGGCGCTTTTCGAAAGCCGAAAGCGCCTCGGTCGCTGCCGGCGTTCCCCAGTGCCGGTGCGCCAGCACGGTCAACGCGGCCGCCCTGTCGGTCATGTTGGTCGCGGCTCTAAACTGGCGTACGGCAAGCGCCGCGTCGTCGCCGGCCGAAAGATAGTCGAGAAGCACGTTGCGCAAGGCCCGGCGTCCGGCGGTCGCGGCATCGGGGCTGAAGGCGTTGCCCTCCACCAATTTTTCGTAAAGTTCCAGAAAGGTTGCGGCATTTTCCTCCGCGATCGCCGCAACCAATGCCTCACGCGCCTGGAAGATCGCGTCCGGATCGATATTGCTGCCCATTTCGCGCGCGATATCGCCTTCCGCAGGCAGTACGAGCGCCAGCGCCCTGAAAGCCGGTTCGAGCGCATCGTCCCCAGCGATCGCGCCGGCAAGCGCGATCAGTTCAGGATCGAATGCTGTGGGCTTGTTGCCGCGCCGGCGAAGCGCCGTAGCCTTGAGCGTATCGGTAAAGAGCGCGTTGAGCGCCTGCCAGCGCGAATAGAGATCGCTGTCATGCCGCGCCAGAAAAAGCCGGTCCGGCAATTTCCGTTCGATCGACAGATTGATCGGCGCGGAAAAGCCGCGATTGAGCGAAACGACCGGACGTGCGCCAACGCCTGTAAAGGTCACGGTATGCTGCCGCTTGCGCACTTCGATCAGTCCGTTTTTCACCGCCGCGCCCTCGACGCCGCTGTAGGCGGCATCCTTGCCGTCGGGCCCGACAAGGCCGAAGGCAAGCGGGATGTGCATCAATCTCTTGCGGCTTTCGGACGGGGTGGGGGAGACGGACTGCTCGATCTCGAGCGTCAACGTGCGCGCCTTCTGGTCGTAGCGCGTGGTGACGGCAAGGTTCGGCGTTCCCGCCTGATTGTACCACAGGGCGAATTGCGACAGGTCGCGCCCGGAAACATCCTCGAAAACCTTCACGAAGTCCTCGATCGTCGCTGCCTGCCCGTCATGGCGCTCGAAATAGAGATCCATACCGCGCCGGAAGGTTTCCGCCCCGAGCAGGGTGCGGATCATCCGGACGACTTCCGAACCCTTCTCGTAAACAGTCGATGTATAGAAATTGTTGATCTCCCTATAGCGCCGTGGCCGTACCGGATGCGCCAGCGGCCCCTGATCCTCGGGAAACTGATGCGCCTTCAGCGTACGCACCTCGGCAATGCGCTTCACCGGCCGCGACCGCTGGTCGGCGGAGAACTCGTGGTCGCGGAAGACCGTCAGTCCCTCCTTCAGGCAAAGCTGAAACCAGTCGCGGCAAGTGATTCTGTTGCCTGTCCAATTATGGAAATATTCATGCGCGATGACAGCCTCGATGCCGGCGTAATCGGCGTCGGTGGCCGTCTCTTCGTCGGCAAGGACATATTTGTCGTTGAAGACGTTCAGCCCCTTGTTCTCCATCGCGCCCATGTTGAAGTCGGAGACGGCGACGATGTTGAAGACATCGAGATCATACTCCCGCCCGAATACCTCCTCGTCCCAGCGCATGGCGCGCTTCAGCGCATCCATGGCGTAGGATGCGCGCTTCTCCTTGCCATGCTCGACATAGATGCCGAGCTTCACCCTGCGGCCGGATAGGGTGACGAATTCTTCGCTGATCGAGCCGAGGTCGCCGGCGACGAGCGCGAAGAGATAGGACGGCTTGGGGAAAGGATCGTGCCATTCGGCGAAATGCCAGCCCGCGGCGAGATCGCCCGAAGCGCCGGGATTGCCGTTCGAGAGCAGCAGCGGGGCTTCCGCCTTCGCAGCCTCGATGCGGACATGGTAGACGGAAAGGATATCCGGCCGGTCGAGGAAATAGGTGATGCGGCGAAAGCCTTCCGCTTCGCATTGCGTGCAATAGACGCCGTTCGAGCGGTAAAGCCCCATCAGCGCCGTGTTGGTGGAGGGCGAGACTCGCGTGTCGATCGTCAGGCGGAAGCGCCCCGCAGCGGGCGGCTTCGAGAGCACCAGCCGGTCCGGCGTCACCTCGATGGCTTCGGGGCTCACGGGCGCGCCGTCGAGAACTAGACCGATGAAGTCGAGCCCATCTCCGTCAAGCACGAGGGGCGTTCCGGCGGCGACGCCCGCCCGCCGCTCGATCGTCAACTCCGCCCTGACCGTCGTCGCGTCCGGGAATAGGCAAAAGGTCAGCTGCGTCTCGGGAATGAGATAATCGCTGGGGCGATAGTCCTCGAGGCGAAACACCTGTCCCGTATCAGAACGCATCACCGGCCTTTCAACATCGACGCCGCGGCGGAATTGCCGCCTGGCACAACAAAAACGAGAGGGTGCTCTTTACACCAGTCCCTCCCTCGACAAAACTGCCCGTCAGTCTATTTGAGCGCTTCGTTGCAGAATGCCGCTTCGGCGGCCGTCCCTCGCCAGGAACAATTCAATGAATGTCATGACTCCCAAATTCGGCATGGGCGCCGCTGTTCTTCGCAAGGAAGATGCGGCCTTTATCACCGGAAACGGCCGCTATACGGACGATATCCAGCCAGAAGGCACGCTCTATGGCTATGTTCTCCGCTCGCCGATGGCGAAAGCCCGAATCAAAGGCATCGACGTGGAAGCCGCGAAGGCGGCGGCTGGCGTTCGCCTCGTGCTGACGGGGCAGGACCTGAAGCATCTAGGCGGGTTGAAGTCGCATGGCATCCAGAAGCAGCCGGATGGCACCATGCCGCCCTCGCGAGACATTCCGGTTCTTTGCCTGGACCGGGTGCGGCATGTCGGCGATGCCGTTGCCTTCGTCGTCGCCGAGACCCGCGCAGCCGCTCAGGACGCCGCCGAACTGATCGAGGTGGATTACGAGGCCGAGGATGCGATCGCCGATACGCGAAGAGCGCTCGACAAGGACGCTCCGCTCGTGTGGCCGGAACTCGGCACCAATCGCGCCTTCCTCCATCATCTCGGCGACAAAGAGAAGGCGGATGCGGCCTTCGCCAAGGCGGCGAAGGTGACGCGCATCGACTTCCTCAACAATCGCCTCGTTGCGAATTACATGGAGCCGCGCTCGGCCATCGGCGAATGGTGTCCCGATGAAGACCGCTTCGTTCTGACGAGCGGGTCGCAGGGCGTACATAGCCTGCGCGACTATCTGACGGCCGATGTCTTCAAGATCGCGCCCGAGAAGCTGCGCGTCATTACGCCGGATGTCGGCGGCGGTTTCGGGACGAAAGCCTTTGTCTATCGCGAATACGCGCTCGTCCTCGAAGCGGCGAAGAGGCTTGGCGTTCCGGTCAAATGGACCGGCGACCGCGGCGAGCATTTTCTCGAAGACGCGCAGGGCAGGGACAATGCCGCCATCGCCGAGATGGCGCTCGACAAGGATGGGCGCTTCCTCGCGCTGAGGGTCGATCTCGTCGCCAATATGGGCGCCTATCTGTCGCAGTACGGGCCATTTATCCCGATCCTCGGCGTGACGATGTCGACCGGCGTCTATGACATTCCGGCGATCGATGTAACGGTCACGGGCGTTTACACCAACACCGTTGCGGTGGACGCCTATCGCGGCGCCGGACGCCCGGAAGCGGCATTGCTCATCGAAAAGCTGGCGGACGCCTGTGCGCGCGATCTGGGGCTCGCGCCTGAGGAAATCCGACGTCGCAATTTCATCAAGCCGGAGCAGTTCCCTTACCGCACCGCGACAGGGCGTCTCTACGATACTGGCGATTTCAACGGCCATATGGCGCGGGCCATGGAGCGCGCCGGCTGGAACGACTTCCCCAAACGTCTCGAACAATCGAAGAGGAATGGCAAAATCCGTGGCATCGGCATGGCGACCTATATCGAAGCCTGCGCCTTCCCCGGATCGGAGCCGGCCCATGTCACGCTCGAAGCGGACGGGACGGTGACGCTTGACATCGGCACGCAGACCAACGGCCAGGGGCATGCGACCGCCTATTCGCAGTTCGTCGCCGAAAAGCTCAACATCGATATCGACAGTATCAACGTCCGCCAGGGCGACACCGACCGGCTCGCTTCCGGCGGCGGCACCGGCGGCTCGCGTTCGATCCCGCTTGGCGGCGTGGCGGCGGCCCGCGCCGGCGAGGATCTTGCCGAAAAGATCAGGAAGATCGCCGCCGACGAACTCGAGGCGGCTCCTGGCGACATCGAAATGGAAGCCGGCGTCGCCCGCATCGCCGGCACAGACCGGTCGATCGATTTCCAGGCGATCGCGAAAGCCGCGAAGAACCCCGCCGATTTGAAGGGGTTCGGCGAATTCGTCCAGGACGAATGCACCTATCCCAACGGCACCCATATTGGCGAAGTCGAGATCGACCCCGACACCGGAGCGACGGAAATTGTCGCCTACACGATCGTCGATGATTTTGGCGTGACGGTGAATCCGATCCTCCTGGCCGGACAGATCCATGGCGGCGTGACGCAGGGCATCGGCCAGGCGTTGAACGAAAACACCGTCTACTCCGAGGATGGCCAGCTCCTGACGGCAAGCTTCATGGATTACACCATGCCGCGCGCCGATGGGTTGCCCTCCTTTTCCTTCGAGACGCGCAACGTTCCCTCGACCACGAACGCGCTCGGTATCAAGGGAGCGGGCGAGGCCGGCACGATCGGCGCGACGCCGGCGGCGCTCAACGCCGTGACCGATGCGCTTTACCGCGCCTACGGCATCGATCATATCGAAATGCCCACCACCCCCTCCGCGATCTGGAACGCGATCCACTCGGCGGATGCAAACCGGTAAGGCCGCACTCGACGACAGGCACTGGCAGATAGCAAGGGGATCGCAATGCCGGCGAAAGCGGCTTCAGCCGGCGCTCGCGAGCAGGCTTCCGTCGAGAGGCCGCTTTTCGGTATTGCGCTGAAGACGCTGTCGGTCGCGGTGTTCGTCTGCATGTCGACCCTGATCAAAGAGACGGGGGAACTGCCGACCGGGCAGATCGCCTTCTTCCGCTCGTTTTTCGCGCTGCTTCCGCTGTTGGCGATTTTCGCCGCGCGCGGTGAACTTCGCACTGTCTTCCATACGCAACGCCGCCTGGGCCATCTCTGGCGTGCGCTCGTCGGCGTCGGATCGATGTGGCTGAGCTTTTACGGCCTGACGCATCTTCCGCTGCCTGAGGCGATCACGATCAATTATGCCCAACCACTGGCCGTCGTGGCCCTAGGCGCTCTGATCGGGGAGACTGTGCGGATCTATCGATGGAGCGCCGTGGTCTTCGGCTTTGCCGGCGTGGTGATCATCTCCTGGCCGAATCTCAGCTTCTTTTCAGGCGGTGGCGGAGCCAGCCGCGCGGAGGCGCTCGGCGCCCTTGCGATTATCGGAGCGGCGCTCCTCTCCGCGGTCGCCATGCTCTTTGTCCGGCTTTTGGTGAAGACGGAGAAAGCTGCCACCGTCGCCCTTTATTTCTCGATCAATGCCGCCGGCTTGTCCTTGATGACGCTTCCTTTCGGATGGCAGACGCTGACGCTCAAGCAGGTTGCCTGTCTTGTTGGGGCGGGTATCTGCGGCGGTATTGCGCAACTGCTCATGACCGAAAGCTATCGCCGGGCGGAGATGTCGACGATCGCGCCCTTCGAATATACGTCTATGCTGCTTGCGATTGCGTCCGGCTATATCTTTTTCGGTGAAATCCCGACGGTCTATACCATCGTCGGGGGCGCCATCGTCATTGCGGCGGGGCTGTTCGTGATCTGGCGCGAGCGCCGCCTGGGCTTGCCGCGCGGCGCCGCGCGCAAGATCACGCTGCCGAGTTGACGGACAGGACGTCGTCACAGGCGATCCGGATGCGAACGCCGCTGCCAGCCCCGCTCCAGAAGTTGCAGCCTGTCGGCAGCTTCCCGCGCCGGATAGGATACGGCACGAGGATCGACCCCGATATCAACCAGGAGATGGTCGGAAAGCTTCTCGACATCCCTCGGGAGGGCCGAGCGGCCGGTGAATTCTTTCCACAGGCGCAGCAAGGGGCGTGAGGGCTCCCCCGACGGGAAAGCCGTAATAGACTTGGCTATATGGGCTGACATCGAACTATCCTTTACGCCAGCTTCATACTGGCTTTGATGCTTCTACTGGAATCATAAATAAGCAATTGAAAGAAAAGCGGGAAACGAGTAGTTCTTTTCTAATTGTCAAATTTTCCTTGAAGATCGACATGCGATCCATACCGGGAACACGCGCATTGAGGACGCTGGCCGCCGCTGGACGGCGCCTCAACTTTACGCGTGCCGCGGACGAACTCGGCCTCACCCCGGCGGCGGTCAGCTATCAGATCAAGGAAATCGAGGATCAGCTGGGCGTGGTGCTCTTCGTTCGCTCCAGCCGGACGATCCGTTTGACGGAGGCCGGCGCCGTATTGTGCGATGCGGCCGTCGAAGCGCTCGAGATTATGGGCCGCGCGGCGGTGCGCGCCCGCAAGGTGACGCGCGGCGGAACTCTCCTGAAAGTGACGGCGGATGCCCAGTTCGCCGCAAAATGGCTCATGCGACGCGTCGAGCGGTTCCGCGCGCTTCATCCCGATATCGAGCTGCGTTTCGACATTTCCTATCAGCTCCGCGATTTCGAGCAGGACGACGTCGACGTGGCGATCCGCTTCGGCACCGGCAAATATCCTGGGCTGGCGGCGGATCGGTTGTTCGACAATGTCATCGTGCCGGTGTGCAGCCCGCGCCTGTTGGAATCGGGCCGGCCGCTCAACGAGCCGCGCGATCTTCTCCATCACACGCTCGTGCACATCGAATGGTCGCGCCAGGGCGTGACATGGCCGAACTGGCGCATGTGGATGGCGGCGGCGGGAGTTCAGGATTTCGACGACAGCCGCACCGTGGTGTTCGGCACGTCCTCCGACGCGGTCCAGGCGGCGCTCGGCGGCGATGCGGTGGCGCTGGCCGATTTCGCCCTCGTTGCCAACGATTTGTCCGAGGGACGGCTGGTGCAGCCTTTCGAACTCGGCATCAGAGTGCCGCCGGAATTCGCCTATTTTCTGGTTTATCCGGCGGAAGCAGCATCAGACCCGCGCATTGTCGCTTTCCGCGCGTGGATTTTGGAGGAGGCGGCGCAGACGAAAACCTGATCCTCAGGTCTGCAGCTCCCTCAGCTTCGCCTTCACTTCGAGGAAATCGCGCCAGACCAGCCGCTTATGTGCCGGGTTGCGCAGGAGATAGGCCGGATGCAGCGTCGGCATGATCGGGATGGCCGTTCCAGACGGCGTGGTGTGGACGCGCCAGTTGCCCCTTAGCCGCATGATGCCTTCGCTCGTGTCGAGCAGGAGCTTGGCGGATGGGGAGCCGAGCGCCACCAGCACTTTTGGAGCCGCAAGCTCGATCTGCCGCTCGATGAAGGGCCGACAGATTTCCGTTTCGAGCGGCGTCGGCGCGCGGTTGCCGGGCGGCCGCCAGGGCACCGTGTTGGCGATATAAGCGGTCGTGCGGTCCCGTCCGATCGCCTTCAGGATGCGATCGAGCAACTGGCCGGAGCGGCCGACGAAGGGCAGGCCCTGCAGATCCTCGTCCCGTCCCGGCGCTTCGCCGACCAGCATGAGATCGGCTTCGGGATTGCCATCCGCGAAGACCAGATTCTTGGCGGTGAATTTGAGGTTGCAGCCGTCGAAGGCGGCAAGCTGGTCGCGCAGTTCCTCGAGCGTCCGGGCCTGCCGCGCAAGATCGCGCGCGCGAGCGACCTGCGCACCGTCCGGAATGGCGGCGG
>JBQCEL010000123.1:0-3205 GCA_051960255.1 Rhizobiaceae bacterium | reverse complement strand
CACCAGATGGTCGATCCTGGGATGGATCGAGGCGATCTCCTCCTGCCCGTGCTTGCGGGCATTGTAGGTCGGGATGTTCTCCATCGGCCCCGGCCGGTAGAGCGCGACCAGCGCGATGATATCCTCGATGCGGTCGGGCTTCATGCCGATCAGCGCCTTGCGCATGCCCGCACTTTCAACCTGGAACACGCCGACGACCTCGCCGCGCGACAGCATCGAATAGGTCTCAGGATCGTCCAGCGGAATTTTGGCGAGGTCGATCTCGATGCCGCGCCGCTTGATCAGCTTCACGGCCGTGTCGAGCACCGTCAGCGTCTTCAAGCCAAGGAAGTCGAACTTCACCAGCCCCGCCTGCTCGACGAACTTCATGTTGAACTGGGTGACGCCCATATCGGAACGGGGATCGCGATACATCGGGACGAGTTCCGACAGCGGCCGGTCGCCGATGACGATGCCCGCGGCATGGGTGGAGGCATGGCGATAGAGGCCTTCGAGCTTCCGCGCGGTCGCCAGAAGCGTCTCGACGATAGGCTCCTTCTCGATTTCCTCGGCGAAGCGCGGCTCGCCCTCAATCGCCTGGGCGAGCGACACCGGATGGGCCGGGTTCTGCGGCACCATCTTGCAGAGCCGATCGACCTGCCCGTAGGGCATTTGCAGGACGCGGCCGACATCGCGCAGCACGGCGCGCGCCTGCAGCGTTCCGAAGGTGATGATCTGGCCGACCTGGTCGCGGCCGTAGCGGCCCTGCACATAGCGGATCACCTCCTCGCGCCGGTCCTGGCAGAAATCGATATCGAAATCCGGCATCGAGACGCGCTCGGGATTGAGGAAGCGCTCGAAGAGCAGCGAAAAGCGCAAGGGGTCGACATCGGTGATCGTCAGCGACCAGGCGACCAGCGAGCCCGCGCCGGAGCCGCGGCCCGGCCCAACAGGGATGCCTTGAGCTTTCGCCCATTTGATGAAGTCGGAGACGATGAGGAAATAACCCGGAAACTTCATCCGCTCGATGATGCCGAGCTCGAATTCGAGGCGCTTCCTGTAATCCTCTTCGGTGAACCCGGCCGACAGGCCATGAGTGGCAAGGCGCCGCTCCAACCCCTCCCAGGCCTGCCGCTTCAGTTCGTCGGCTTCGGCGGCTTCCGCCTTCTCGGGATCCGCCACATCGCCCGAAGTGAAGCGCGGCAGGATCGGCTGGCGCGTCTTCGGGAAATAGGAGCAGCGGCGGGCGATCTCGATCGTGTTGTCGATCGCTTCCGGCAGGTCGGCGAAAAGGGCGATCATCTCCTTCTGCGATTTGAGGTAATGGTCCGGCGTCAGTCGCCGGCGCTCGTCGACCGCGATCACCGTCCCCTCGGCGATCGCCAGAAGCGCGTCATGCGCCTCGTAATCCTCGCGCTTCAGGAAAAAGGCCTCGTTCGTCGCGACGAGCGGCAGGGCATGCGCATAGGCAAGCTCGATCTCGGCCTGCTCGACGGCGCGATTATAGCCTACATACCGTTGCAGTTCGACATAGAGCCGGTTCCCGAAGAGTTTCGCGAGAAAAGCGATCCGCTCCTCCGCGAGCGCCCGATGGTCGTCGCGCAATGCCTGGCCGATCGGCCCGCGCTCGCCGCCGGTCAGGCAGATGATGCCTTCCGCCTGCGTCTCCAGCCAGGAGGATCGGATATGCACCGGCTCGCCGGGCGGCGTGCCGAGATAGGAGCGGCTGACAAGCCGCACCAGATTGGCATAGCCTTCTTCCGTGGCGGCGATCAGGACGATCGGCGCCATCTCGGGACCGTTACGGCGGTTCTGCTGGCGGGATGTCTCCGCATCTTCGGCCTCGAAGTGGATATCCAACTGGCACCCGACGATCGGCTGCACGCCTTCCTTCGTGGCTTTCTGTGCGAACTCCAGCGCGCCGAAGAGATTGTTGGTGTCGGCAATCGCTATCGCCGGCGCATTGTCGGCCGCCGCATGCGCGATGATCTTGGCGACCGGCAGCGCCCCTTCCAGGAGAGAATAAGCCGAATGGACACGGAGGTGGATAAAATGGAGCGGCCCTTGCGTCACGCCCGGTTGCGCGACGCCGTTCATCTTTTCCCGCATAAGCGGATCGCGCGGAGGGCGTTCGCTTGCCATTCTGTTACTGCCGATCGGACTCAGGAAATGCCTGCCCCCATTCTTCCGAATTGCCCCGGAAGCGTCCACCCCGAAACGGCGCTATCACCGCTATTCCTGCCTCGTTATTCCACCCGCTCGCCATTCCTGATCCGGTAGGTCGGCGTGTACATCGTCACCAGTTCCTCCGCGGCGCTCGGATGGAGCGCCATGGTGCGGTCGAAATCGTCCTTTGTCAGGCCCGCCTTCACCGAAATGCCGAGCAACTGCGCCATCTCACCCGCATCTGGTCCGAGAATATGCGCCCCGACTACGCGGCGGCTTTTGCCGTCCACGACGAGCTTCATAAGCATCTTCTCGTTGCGCCCGGGCAGGATGTTTCTCATCGGGCGGAAATGCGCCCTGTAGATTTCCAGCTCATCGAATGCCTTCGCCGCATCGTCCTCTGAAAGGCCGACCGTTCCGATTTCGGGCTGCGAAAAGACGGCCGTCGGGATGGTCTCGTGATCCGGCCGGGTCGGGTTGCCCTTGAAGGCGGTCTCGATGAAGCACATCGCCTCATGGATCGCGACCGGCGTGAGCTGGACGCGGTTGGTGACGTCGCCGATCGCCCAGATGTTATCGACATTCGTGCGCGAATAGGGATCGACGGCGATCTCGCCGACCTTCCCGATCTTCACGCCAGCCTTTTCAAGCCCCAGCCCATCCGTGTTGGGGATGCGGCCGAGCGCTAGCATCACTTCGCCCGCGACCAGCGTCTTTCCGCCTGAAATCCTCGCATGCAATTCTCCGTCCTCGCCGCGATGGACGCGTTCGATATAGGAATGGCAATGGATGTGGATGCCCTTCTCTTCCATCGTGCTGTGGAGGTTGCGGCGCAGGTCCTGGTCGAAACGCTGCAGGATTTCCGCGCCGCGATAGACGATCGTGGTCTCGACGCCGAGGCCGTGGAAGATGTTGGCGAATTCGACGGCGATATAGCCGCCGCCGGCGATGACGATCGCCTTCGGCAGCCTTTCCAGATGAAAGGCGTCGTTCGAGTCGATGCACAATTCGTGGCCCGGCAACGCGACATGCGGGTTCGGACGTCCGCCGGTTGCGATCA
>JBQCEL010000122.1:0-2028 GCA_051960255.1 Rhizobiaceae bacterium | reverse complement strand
ACCCGGCATCGAGCGCCGGCCGATCGAGGGGCAGTTGACCTTCATCTGCGCGCTGCCGCTCTATCATGTCTATGCGCTTATCAGTTGCGCACTGCTCGCCATGCGAACCGGCGGCGTCAATGTGCTGATCCCCAATCCACGCGACATCAAGGGGCTGGTCAAGGAACTCGGGAAATACAGGTTCCATGCCTTTCCCGGCGTCAACACGCTCTTCAACGCGCTCGCCAACAATCCCGATTTTGCAAAACTCGATTTCTCGCAATTGAGGATCTGCGTCGGCGGCGGCATGGCGGTGCAGGAGGCGGTGGCGAAGAAATGGCTCGCCGTGACCGGCTGCCCCATCATGGAAGGCTACGGCCTCTCGGAAACGTCTTCCGGCATCACCTGCAACCCGACCGATACGGACGCCTTCAGCGGCACGATCGGCCTGCCGCTGCCCAACGTGGATATCCGTATCGTCGACGAGGAGGGCAGGGAGGTCCTGGCTGGCGAGCCCGGCGAAATCGCGCTGAAGGGGCCGCAGATTATGGCCGGCTATTGGCAGAGGCCGGACGAGACGGCGGCTGCGATGACGCCGGACGGCTATTTCAAGTCCGGCGATATCGGCGTGATGGACGAAAAGGGCTTTGTCCGAATCGTTGACCGCAAGAAGGACATGATCCTCGTCTCGGGCTTCAACGTCTATCCGAACGAGATCGAGGACGTCGCCGTCGGCCATCCGGGCGTCATGGAGGCGGCGGCGATCGGCGTGCCGGACGAGAATTCCGGCGAGGCCGTCATGCTTTTCGTCGTGCGCAGGGATGGCGCGCTGACGAAGGAGGCGCTGATGAAATTTTGCGCCGAGAGACTGACCGGCTATAAGCGTCCCCGCATCATCGAATTCCGCGACGAACTTCCTCACACGAACATAGGAAAGGTTCTGAGGCGCGAACTGCGCGAGGAAGTCCTGCGGGCAATGAACGGGACGACAAATGGCAATGCAGGAAAAGGGTGAACTGAGGACAAGGCGGGGCTATTCGATTTCCGACCTGGCCGGGGAAATCGGCGCCGAAATCGGCGTTTCGAACTGGATGACCGTCGATCAGGGCATGATAGAAGGCTTCGCGACAAGCACCGGCGACAGGCAATGGATCCATGTCGACGTCGAAAGGGCGTCTCGCGAGAGCCCTTTCGGCGGACCTGTTGCGCACGGCTTCCTGACGCTCGCCCTGATCCCGGTCCTGAGCGACGATATCGCGACGCTGCCGGAAGGCGTGAAAGTCGTCATCAATTATGGGCTGGACAGGCTCCGCTTCCTGACCCCGGTCAAATCGGGCTCGCGCGTCAGGATGTACTCGAAGCTGCTCGATGTGCAGCAGAAAGCGCCCGACCGTTTTCTGGTGAAGATCGAGCAGGTGATCGAGATTGAGGACGAGGAAAAGCCGGCGCTGATCGCCGACACGCTATCACTCTACGTTTTCGCGGAGCCGCAGGAGTTCCGCGGGCGGTAAGGACTGTTTCGTACTTGCCCCTTGAGACCGTGCCCAAGTCGCCCCTCATCTGCCTGCCGGCATCTTCTCCCCGCGTGGGGCAGGGCAATCGCATATGGCAATTTTCACCCCCTCCGGCCCTTCGGGCCACCTCCCCCTTACAGGTGGAGGAAAGCCGCAACGGCGGTGTATTTCCCTCCCCTGAAAGGGAGGGTGCCGAGCCCCCGGGTTCGGCCTATGGCCGACCCGAGGACAGGCTCCGCGAGGCGGGTGGGGTATGCTGGCAAGTCATATGCGATTGCCCTACCGCACGCGGGGAGAAGAGCGCTGCTGCGCTGCCGCGATTTCCCTCGCCCCGCTCGCGGGGAGAGGGTAGGGTGAGGGGGAAATTCAGCGCCTCCCTCAGTAGCGAATGGAAGCATCTTGATGCCCGAAGAACCGATTCGTTTTCAGAACGGCGCGGCTTATGAGCGGATGATGGGCGTCTGGACCCGCTCTGTCGGCGAAATCTTCCTGGACTGGCTGGCGCTGCCGCAGGACCTTGCATGGATCGATATCG
>JBQCEL010000121.1:0-11200 GCA_051960255.1 Rhizobiaceae bacterium | reverse complement strand
ATGCCGGCATACCGGGCGAAATCGTCGAGGCCCGGATCGAAGGCCATGACGGCGAACGACTGCTCGCGCGTCCTCTGGTCGCCAGGGCAGCCTGAGCGATGGCTTTCGGCTTCATCAAGAAAGTCTTCTCCTTCGGCAAGAAGGAAGTGGAAGAGCGGCCGGCGGAAGACGCGCCGCTCAAGCCGCTCAATTTCGACGCGCTGGAGGCGTTGAAGTCGAGTGAGCCGGCAAAGCCGGAAGAAGCAGCGCCGGCGCCGGAACCGCCTCACCCTGTCGAGCCACAGCCTGAACCGGAGCCGCGGCCCGACATACCCGAGCCTACGCCCGAACCAGAGATTCCGGCGCCGGGGCCGGACCTGCCGCCACCGGCGGAAGAACCTGCTCTGCCCGAACGTGCACCGGAATTGCCGGAACCTCCCGCTGCATCGGAGATACCCCAGCAACCGGAACCACCTGCGCCGTCCGAACCGAAGCCCGCTCGGGACGATATTCCCGTATCCGAGGCGCCGCCGCCGGAAGCGATGGTCGAACTCGGCCCGGCACAGACGCGCAAGATACCGCAAACGCCGGAGACGTCAGAGCGGCCCTCCGTTGATGAAGCGCCGCCGACGCATCCCGCGCCTAAGCCGGACCAGCCATCTCCGCAACCTGCACCCTCGCCGGATATTCCGGCGCCCGAGAAGCCGGCGAAGCTTTCCGAGGCGCCTGAGCCGCGGTCTGAAATTCCGGCTCCGATCGAGCCTCCGGATGAGCCATGGGCTGCAAACCGCGAACCGGTTTCCGGCGAAACCACCCCTCATCCGCCTGCCGGCGCCCTCTCCCCGTCCTTACGGGATAAGGATAAGGGTGAGGCGCGAAGCGTCGAGCAGGATCGGCCAGAGGCGAGCCAAGCGCCGTCCGCTCCCAAGCCCCCCGCCGGCCGTGTGACCGTCTCCAGGAAGGTCGAGCAAAAGGCAGAGCTTGCACCGCCTGCGGGAGCGGCGGCCCCGCGTCAATCCTGGTTCCAGCGCATGCGCGCCGGCCTGTCGCGCTCCTCGCGTGAACTGTCGAGCAACATCGCCGGCATCTTCACCAAGAGGCGACTCGATGAAGATGCTCTACAGGACCTTGAAGACGTGTTGATCCGCGCCGACCTCGGCATCGAGGCGGCGATGCGCATAACCGATTCGCTGGCGTCGGGGCGCTATGGCAAGGACGTGTCGGACGTGGAAGTCCGCCGCGTCATGGCCGCCGAGGTGGAAAAGGTGCTCGGCCCGGTTGCCCTGCCGCTCGAACTCGATCTCTCCCATAAGCCGCATGTCATTCTCGTCGTCGGCGTCAACGGCACCGGCAAGACGACTACCATCGGCAAGCTTGCCGCCAAGCTCACGGCCGGTGGCCTTTCCGTCATGCTCGCTGCCGGCGATACCTTCCGTGCCGCCGCGATCGAGCAGCTGAAAATATGGGGCGAGCGCACCCATTCGCCCGTTATCTCCTCGAAACTCGGCGCCGACGCGGCCGGCCTCGCCTTCGACGCCTTCCAGCAGGCGAAGGAGGCGGGCAGCGACGTGCTCATCATCGACACGGCCGGACGGCTGCAGAACAAGGCCGAACTGATGGCGGAACTGGAGAAGATCGTCCGCGTGCTCGGCCGCCTCGATCCAGAGGCGCCGCATACTGTGTTGCAGACCATCGATGCCACGACCGGCCAGAACGCGCTTATTCAGGTCGAGATCTTCCGCAACGTCGCCGGCGTCAACGGATTGGTGCTGACCAAGCTTGACGGAACCGCACGCGGTGGCATCCTCGTGGCCATCGCCGCCAAGCACAAGCTGCCGGTCTATTTCATCGGCGTCGGCGAGCAGGTGGACGATCTCGAACCCTTCTCGGCAAAGGAATTCGCCGAGGCGATCGCCGGAACGGGCTAAGATGAAATATTCTTCATTTCCGCATTCCGCCCGCCTTTGCCACATTTATTGCCTAGCTAGGGCCGAATTTCCGATGCAGGCAATACGAACATGACAGAACCCATCATCGAGCGCGCGCCGGGCGATCCGGAACGGAAGAAGGTCAGCCCAAGCCTGAAATTCGCCCTGGAGATGGGACCGCTGGTTCTCTTTTTCCTGGCGACATTCAAGGGCGATGCGCTGATCGCGCATTTTCCGGCGCTCGGCGCATTGGGCACGCCGATCTTTCTTGCCACGGCGCTTTTCATGATTGCAACGGTAATCGCGCTCGCCGTTTCGTGGTTCATGACGCGCACGCTGCCCCTTATGCCGTTGGTTTCGGGCATCGTCGTTATCTTTTTTGGCGGCCTGACGCTATGGCTCCACAACGAGACCTTCATCAAGATGAAGCCGACTCTCGTCTATGCGCTCTTCGGCGCGCTCCTGCTCGGCGGCCTTCTCTTCGGCAAATCGCTTCTCGGCTATGTCTTCGATCAAGCCTTCAATCTCGACGAGGAAGGCTGGCGCAAGCTCACCTTCCGCTGGGGCCTCTTCTTCATCGGCTGCGCCATATTGAACGAGATTCTCTGGCGCGGGCTGGGCATGATCTATCCGCCGGAAATCGCCGATAAGTACTGGGCGGCCTTCAAGCTCTTCGGCTTCACCGGCCTGACATTCCTTTTCGTCCTGACGCAGATGCCGCTCATCGCCAGGCATTCGCCCCAGGAAAAGAGGGACGAATAGAACATGATCCGGAAAAGCGGATACCGGTTTTCCGAAAAGATCATGCTCAAGAAAAAGGCGGCGCACGGACGATCAGTCTAGATCGCATCGTGATCCAACTGCATGACCTTCGGAAACCAGCCATGCGGCCGGATCAATGCTGCGTTGCAGCATTGTGTTTTGCAATGCGATACCATCGCGCCCATATTCGGATCGCATTCAGGGAGGAACTTTTGCCGCGCAGGCGGCCCAAATTCAGGAGATCCTCGCCATGTTTTCTTCTCTCGTCCACCGCACCCGCGACCGCATCCAGAAGCGCCGGCGTTACAACCAGCTGGGAGCCGAAATCGAATCGCTTAGCGACCGCGACCTTGCCGATCTGAACAGCAACCGCGCCGAGATGCTCTATCACGTCCGCCGCGAGATCTACGGCTGATCAGACCAGGCTGGCAGCGCCGGCCACCAACATAACCTCATTTTCAAAGGCGAAGCGGCCAGTGTCGCTTCGCCTTTTCTTTGGAGCACGGTCCGGAAAAGCGGACGCCGGTTTTCCAAAAAGATCATGCTCATACAAAGAGACAAGATCACTTCGCCGCGGCGGCTTTTTCAATCGCGGGCATCAGTTCCGAGGCGATCGATTGTGGCGAGAACGGTCCGACATGCTTATAGAGGATGACGCCGTCCTTGCCGATCAGGAATGTTTCCGGCACCCCATAGACGCCCCAATTGATCGTCGAGGTCCCATTTTCATCGACGCCGATCGCATCGAACGGATTTCCCATCTCGCCGAGAAAACGCCGGGCGTTCTCCGGCTTGTCCTTATAGTTCAGGCCGACAAGCCGGAAGCGCGGATCGTCCGCGAGCCTCATCATAAGCGGCTGCTCCTCGCGGCAGGGCGCGCACCATGAGGCCCAGACATTGAGCAGCGTCAGATGGCCCTTGAAATCGGCCGACGAAATGCCCGGCAGGCCGGTATTCGCGAGTGGCGGAAGGTTCGTCGCAGGAGCTTTATGTCCGATCAGCACGGAGGGCACGACGGAACTGTCCTGCCCCGACATAAGCTGAACCATGAACACCGCCGCGAGCCCGAGAAAGACAACGAGCGGCAGGAGAAGCAGCCACAGGCGCGGCTTGCGCGTTTGCTCCGCGTCGAGGCTCATTGCTTGCTGCCCTTGGGTTTGTCGTCCGAACGGCGGCGTATGCCGCTCGCCTCGAGTTCGGCGATCTCGCGCCGCCGCCCCCGCTGGTCGAGCACGATCCATCCGATCAGCCCGAGGAGCACGACGGCGCTGATGCCGTAGGCGGCTCCGACGAAATAGGCATAATCCCAATGGGCGTACATGCCGCTACCCGTTATCGGCACGACGCGCCGCCATGCGGCGCATCGAGATCACCCGCCGGCGCAGGATTTCCGCTCGCATCGCGGAAAGATGAAGCGCGAAGAAGAGGATGGTAAAGCCGATAGCCATCACGGCAAGCGGCCAGAGCATGCTTGGTGCGATGGTAGGGCCGTCGAGACGAAAGATCGATTCGCCCTGATGCAGCGTGTTCCACCAATCGACCGAGAATTTGATGATTGGAATGTTGATGAAGCCGACGAGGGTGAGAACCGCGGCCGCGCGCGCCGACTTTTGCGGATCGTCAAGCGCTCGCGTCAGCGCGATCAGGCCGAGATACATGAGAAAGAGAATGAAAACCGAGGTCAATCGCGCATCCCAGACCCACCAGGTGCCCCACATCGGCTTGCCCCAGATCGAGCCGGTGACGAGCGCCAGGAAAGTGAAACTCGCGCCGATCGGCGCCGCCGATTTCAGCGCCACATCGGCAAGCGGGTGTCGCCAGACGAGCGTTCCGAGCGCCGAGACCGCCATGATCGTATAGCAGAGCATGGCGAGCCACGCGAAAGGCACATGGATATACATGATGCGCACCGTCGTACCCTGCTGGTAATCCGGCGGCGCGGCGAAGCTCAGCCATAGGCCGATGCCGAGTATGATTGCCGCCCCGGCGGACAGCCACGGAACGGTGCGGCCGGCAAAGCCGAGAAATCGCGTCGGGTTCGCGAGATCGCTCAACCGCCCTGCAGGAATTGAAATATCGCTCATGACCTTTCCGATGGAACGGACTCTTCCATAACCCCCACGCGGCGCTGCTGCAATGCGGGCCGCTTGCCACACGCCTCCAGAACGAAATTGCGAGCCGCTTTGTTTCTTCTCCTGCCGTCGCGCCAAAGCGGTAACGCTGCGGAAATCGGTCAGGTCTTGCAGAGGCCGGGATCAGGCTCCACATTGCAGACGTGTTCAACAAATCGAAAGGAGGTGATCCGATGTCGAGTGATTTCTGCGCCAGCGTGGCCACAGCGGATTGCCTTTGCGGAGAGCAGCCTCTCTGCTGACGGCATGAGGCGTTGCCGCCGATCCGGTCAGGATCAGGGCCGGTGGCCGCGCCACGCATGAAAACACGGGGTCGTCCTTGCAAGAGGGCGGCCCTTTGTTTTGTCACGGGATCGACATAGTGCCGTTGTTCCTTCCCGCATGGCTCGACTGGCGTTAGGATGGTGGGCCATCCCGTGTCGGCGAGGTACATGGTTGATGATTCCTTAACGATCCGCTCTTTAGAGTCGGACTGAACATCCTTCAGGAATAACGATCGGGAATGCTGAAATCCGGCTTCATCGGCCTGTTGACCGTGACTTTTCTGGCATCCGCCTCGACCGTGCTGCCGCCGGCGGTCGTGCGCGCGAGAGCGGCGAGCCCGCTGGAGCAGCAGAAGGCCGCGAGCCAGGCCGAATATGACAAGCTTTCGCAGGAGATGAAGCTTTCCGACACGAAAATGGCGTCTCTTTCCGCCGAGATCGCCACGATCAAGAAAGATCATGCATCGATAACGGCAGCTCTTATCCAGGCGGCGAAGACCGAGCGCAAGCTCACCCAGGACATAGAAGATATCGAGGACAAGCTCGCCCGCCTGCGCACGCAGGAAGAAGGGATCAGGAAATCGCTCGAGGGGCGCCGCGGCGTTCTCGCCGAAGTGCTTGGCGGCCTCGAGCGTATGGGGATCAATCCCCCACCCGCTATTCTCGTCAAGCCGGGCGACGCGCTGTCATCCGTCCGCAGCGCCATCCTGCTCGGCGCTGTCGTTCCCGAGCTTCGCTCGCAGACCGAGGTGCTTGCTGGCGATTTGAAGGAACTCACTCGCATCTCGACATCGATCGACAATGAGCGGCGCGACCTCGTCGCCAAGGTCTCCGACCAGACGGAGCAGAAAACGAAGCTCTCCATGCTGCTGCAGGAAAAGGAGAAACTGGAGACCCAGTCGGAAGCGGCGCTCGCAGACGAGCGGAAGAAGGCGGCCGAACTGGCGGCAAGGGCCACCAGCATGAAGGAACTGATCGCCGGTCTGGAAGCGCAGATCGACAGCGTCCGCAAGGCGACGGAGGAGAACAGCGCGGCCGGGGGCGCGCAAGGTGGCGGCGCTCGGCCCAATGCACAAATCCCGCAGCAGAACCGCCTGGCGATCGCCCGTTTTTCCGATATGCGCGGGCGCATGGAACTGCCGGTGGCCGGCCGGATTCTCCGCCGTTACGGCGATGACGACGGTGCCGGCGGGACCATGTATGGCGACATTGTTACAACACAATCTGGCGCAATCGTTACCGCGCCAGCGGATGGAAATGTGCTATATGCGGGCCCGTTCCGTTCTTACGGCCAATTGTTGATCCTCGACGCCGGCGACGGGTACCATGTCGTTCTGGCGGGACTGGGCAGAATCAGCGTATCGCTGGGCCAGTCCGTTCTGGCGGGGGAGCCTGTTGGCCTTATGGGCGAAGCCAGGGTGGCGAGCACCGTGGCGATTGATGCTGATAGCTCTCAACCGGAACTCTATGTAGAGTTCCGCAAGGATGGAAAACCCGTCGATCCGGCCCCCTGGTGGTCGGCGCACGTTTCTGGAAGGACTGGAAATGATTCGTAAAGTGTCGCTTCTGTTCGCCGGCGCCCTGATCGGCGCGTCGGCCATGAGCCTGGTCTACGGCGCGCCGGGCCCGGCTGGAAGTGATTCGAACGCGGACACCTATAAGCAGTTGGCGATCTTCGGTGACGTGTTCGAACGAGTGCGTGCGCAATATGTCACCAAGCCGAACGAGAAGTCCCTGATCGAGAACGCGATCAACGGGATGCTGGCCTCTCTCGATCCGCACTCCTCCTACATGGATGCCGAACAGGCCAAGGACATGCGGGTGCAGACCAAGGGCGAATTCGGCGGCCTCGGCATCGAGGTGACGATGGAGAACAATTACGTCAAGGTCATCACCCCGATCGACGACACGCCCGCCGCCAAGGCCGGCGTGCTCGCGGGCGATTTCATCACCGCCATCGATGGCAAGGACGTTAACGGCATGACGTTGCAGGATGCCGTCGACAAGATGCGCGGGCCGGTCCACACGCCGATCAAGCTCACCATCGTGCGCAAGGGCGCCGACAAGCCGCTGCAGATCACGGTCGTCCGCGACATCATTAAGGTCAAGGCGGTGAAGTACCGGGTCGACAACGATGTCGGCTATATCAAGATCACCTCGTTCACGGAGCGGACCTCGGACGAGCTCCACGACGCTATCGCCCAGATCAAGAAGAAGCTGCCGGACGATAAGCTGAAGGGCTATGTGCTCGACCTTCGCCTCAATCCGGGCGGCCTGCTCGACCAGGCAGTCGATGTCTGCGATACCTTCCTCGACCATGGCGAGATCGTTTCCACCCGCGGACGCGACCC
This sequence comes from Rhizobiaceae bacterium, assembly GCA_051960255.1. Taxonomy (GTDB): domain Bacteria; phylum Pseudomonadota; class Alphaproteobacteria; order Rhizobiales; family Rhizobiaceae; genus Mesorhizobium_L. Next base: position 3,785 of record JBQCEL010000121.1, on the reverse strand, counting down.
GAAGGACGTGACGCGCTTCGACGCGCATCCGGGCGACATGACCGACGGCAAGCCGATCATCGTTCTCATCAATGGTGGCTCGGCGAGCGCGTCCGAAATCACCGCCGGGGCGCTTCAGGATCAGCGCCGGGCGACGATCCTCGGCACCCAGTCCTTCGGCAAGGGCTCGGTCCAGACGATCATTCCGTTGCCCGAGAACAATGGCGCATTGCGTTTGACGACAGCGCTCTACTACACGCCGTCGGGACGCTCCATCCAGGGCAAGGGCATTACACCCGACATCAAGGTAGAGGAGCCGTTGCCGGCCGCTCTTCAGGGCAAGGAGATTGTCCGGGGCGAGTCCGACCTGCACGGCCATATCAAGGGCGTCGATGAAACCTCGAAGGGCTCCGGTTCGCCGGCTTACGTGCCGCCGGACCCGAAGGATGATGTCCAGCTGAAATATGCCGAGGACCTGCTGAACGGGGTGAAGACCAACCCGGCCTTCCCGCCGAGCCACGACAAAGCGGTTCTCAATCAATAGCCAGTTCGGCGGCCGGCTCTTCGGACCGGCCGCCATATCTTCCAAGAGTATTGTTTTCCCGCCGCGTTTGCTGCCCGTTGTCTCGGCGTCCCACGCCCGGCAATATGCGTGAGCCATGACTTTGCCGAACGATTTTTCCCGATATTCGAGCCTTGCCAGTCCGGCCGTCGCCTGCGGCGGCCGCTTTTGCTTTGGCGCCCTTGCCCGTCACAAGGCCGCGGTCGTCCGGTGAAGAAGGACATCGACCGGCCGCTCGGGCAGGGGGAACGCCCAAAGCGGGCGCCACGCCCACGCGTGACCGGCGGCGGCTTTCTGCTTGCTCTTTTCTGTATTGTGGCGCTCGGCGCCTCCTTCGCGATCGCGCTCAGGCCAAGGCCTTTCCGCGTACCGCCTGCCGTCGCAGTCGCAAAATCGGCGGCGTCCGGAAACGAAACCGCAGCGAAGCCGGCTGCCGTCTCCCACGCCGCCGCCCCCTCAATGCGGTCCACGGCTCCCATGGCAGAAACAGTCGGACCGAAGATCATCCATGTCACGCCTACCGAGCAGAGATCCCCATCAGGGGTTATCGTCCAGGATGCGTCCGCGGCCGGACAGACGGCGCCTTTCAGCCACCTTCCCGATCGTTCGCTGATCGAGCAGTCCGAAATGGGACCGCTGCCTATCCGTTCCGCCGATGGCAGGCGGCCGATGGACGCTTATGCGCGTCCCTGGTCCGGCGCGCATGGCGCCCGCGTTGCGATCGTCATTGGCGGTCTCGGCCTGTCGCAGACGGGAACGCAATACGCGATCAAAAAGCTGCCCGGCACGATAACCCTCGCCTTTGCGCCGCAGGGGAACAGTCTCGATCGCTGGATGCAGGATGCGCGCCGGACGGGTCACGAGATCATGATGCAGGTGCCGCTGGAGCCCTACGACTATCCGAGCGTCAATCCGGGGCGGAATACGCTGACGGTGGAAGCCCCGCCGGCGCAGAATTTGCGTGACCTTCACTGGGCGCTCTCGCGCATCACCAACTATACCGGCGTCATGAACTATATGGGCGGGCGCTTCGTCACCGACGAGGAAGCCATGACGCCGATCATGCAGGATCTCAGCCGCCGCGGGCTGCTTTATCTCGACGACGGCACCTCGGCCCGCAGCGTCGCGCCGGAACTGGCGCTGAAGGACGGCATCCCCTTCGCGGTAGGCGACACGACGATCGATACGGTGCGCGATCCTGGCGAGATCATGAAGAAGCTCGACCAGCTCGAAGCGACCGCCCGCGCCAAGGGATTCGCGGTTGGCACGGGGTCCGCCTTCGAAGTCACGGTGGACACGGTCGCGTCCTGGGCGAACGAGGCGGTGAAACGGGGGATCGAAATCGTTCCGATCTCGGCCGTCGTGAGCGATCCGGAGAGGGGCTGAAATGCCGAAGAACGTGAAGAAGCCTGTCGATCCCGAATCGCTTCCCTACCGGGCCTGTGTCGGCATCATGGTGCTCAACGCAGCCGGTCTGGTCTGGGCCGGCAGGCGCATCGTCGAAGCCGATACCGAACTCGCGGGTTCGACCTTTCTCTGGCAGATGCCGCAAGGCGGCATGGATGAAGGCGAGGGCCCGCTTGCCGCCGCCAGGCGCGAGCTCTACGAGGAGACGGGCATACGCTCCGTCGAGCTTCTGGCGGAGGCGTCCCGCTGGATCAATTACGACCTGCCGCGGGAAATCGTCGGCATCGCGCTCAAAGGCCGCTATCGCGGACAGACGCAGAAATGGTTCGCCTTCCGCTTTACGGGGAATGAAAGCGAAATCGCCGTCAACCCGCCGCCCGGCGGCCACAAGGCGGAATTCGATCAATGGGCCTGGAAGCCGATGCGACAATTGCCCGACCTGATCGTCCCGTTCAAACGATCCGTCTACGAGGCGGTCGTGGCGGAATTCGCGCACCTCGCCTGAGATTTTTTACAGTGGAAATTCATCAGACGGTGGCGAAGCAGGCGGATCGTCCCTGAATCCGCATTGGCAAAGGCAAAGCGCAGGTAATCCTGCTGGCCGGAACCAAAATAATCGCCCGGGATGCAGACGATGCCGGCCTCGCTTGCCAGTTTCTCCGCGACTTCAGAAGAAGCAGTGCCACGAAAAGGATGCCTTATATAGGCGAAATAGGCGCCCACGGCGCCGATCTCCCATTCCTCGACACCTTCCATCGTTTTCTTCAGCGCTTCGGCCCGCCGCAAAATCTCGAATGCGTTGGCCAAGCGCCATTCGCCCAGCGCCGGCAGCGCGCGGGCAATCGCCGCTTGCGGCGGGCGGGGAGCGCAGATCTGCAGATTGTCCATGATCTTGGCGATGGCCCGGATCGTCTCCTTTCCCGCTGTAATCGCTCCAAGACGGTGTCCGGGAATGCAGAAGGATTTGGAAAAGCTGTAGAGCTGGATCAGCGCCTCTTCCCAGCCCGGAACCGAAAAGAGCCGGTGCGCGGGCTGGCGGTCCGGCGGCAGGAAATCGCGATAGGTCTCGTCGAGGATAAGCCAGATACCTCGCCGGCGGCAGAGATCGAAGAGCGTTTCGAGAAGCCCTGAGGGATAGACCGCGCCGGTCGGATTGTTGGGCGAGACGAGCGCCAGCGCCTTTACGCCCGATCCTATTCCCGCCTCCACGGCGTCCGACGTCGGCAGGAAACCGTCTTCGGCCCTGCAATCGACCCGCCCGGTCCTGATCCCCAGCATGGCCAGCGACGTATCGTGGTTGAAGTAGAAAGGGTTGGTGAGAAGCACCTTGTCCCCCGCCCCTGCAACCGCAAGGACAGCCGCCACAAAAGCCTGGTTGCAGCCCGCCGTGATATGGACGTTGCCCATGCCGATCAATGCGCCGTAAAGAGTCGACACATGGTCGGCGTAGGCCTGCCGCAGGGAGTCGTCGCCCTCGATCGGACCATAGCCGGCGCCCGCCGTCGAACCGGCGGCCTCGCTCAGCCAGCGCAACAGATCGGGATGCGGCGGATAGCCCGGCACCGCTTGCGAAAGATCGAGAAGCGGCCCGTGCCTGCCCGAATAGGCGGAAGCCCAGCCCTGCACGGCAGGCACCGGCGGCGGAGAGAGAGCCTCGATTGCCGGGTTGAACGATGGTTTGGTCATGCGCGCCCCGCGATTCAGGCGGTTCTGGGGAGTTCCGCGAGGCGATAAGGCCTATCGCTGGAAGACGCAAGGGAAACGCGCCATTGCCGCCTATCGGAGTAAGCGCTGCCCTAGAACTGATTGAAGATGTCGTTGACGACATCTTCCGCGA
>JBQCEL010000120.1:0-6453 GCA_051960255.1 Rhizobiaceae bacterium | reverse complement strand
TGAACTCGGGGCGATTTCGCCGCGGCTGACGCTGCTCGATTGGCTGAGGCTCGACAAGCGCCTGACCGGCTCGAAGGAAGGCTGCGCGGAGGGCGATTGCGGCGCCTGCACCGTGCTGGTCGGGCGCCTCTCCGGCGGGCAGCTCGTCTATGAGACGGTGAATGCCTGCATCCGCTTCTTAGGCTCGCTGGATGCTACGCATGTCGTCACCATCGAGCACCTGAAGGGAACGGACGGCAAGCTGCATCCGGTGCAGCAAGCGATGGTCGATTTCCACGGCTCGCAATGCGGCTTCTGCACGCCTGGCTTTGTCATGTCGCTCTACGCGCTCTGGATGCGTGACGCGCAGCCTTCCGACGCTCGTATCGAGAAGGCGCTGCAGGGCAATCTCTGCCGCTGCACCGGTTATGAGCCGATCGCGCGCGCGGCTCACGCGATGTCTTCCTATGGAGACGCCAGAAGCGATCCATTGGCTGTCGAGCGGGCCGAGATCGCGCGGCGGCTTGCGGCCATGCGCGACGGCGCGCGTATAGAGATCGGGGCGGGCGTGAAGAGGTTTTGTGTACCGGCTTCGGTGGACGATCTGGCCGATATTCTCGACGCCGAACCGAAAGCGACCATCGTTGCCGGCGCCACCGATGTCGGCCTTTGGGTCACGAAATTCATGCGTGCGATCGCGCCCGTCGTCTTCATCGGTCATCTCGATGAATTGCGTCACACCTCCGAGAAGGATGGAACTCTCACGATCGGCACCGGCGTCTCCTATACGGAAGCGTTCCGGCTGCTTTCCGGTCGCGTCCCAGCACTCGCCACACTGATCGACCGTATCGGCGGCGAGCAGGTGCGCAACATGGGCACCATCGGCGGCAACATCGCCAACGGCTCGCCGATCGGCGACACGCCGCCGCCGCTGATCGCGCTCGGCGCGACGCTGACATTGCGCAAGGGCGAGGAGCGGCGGACCATTCCGCTCGAGGACTTCTTCATCGATTACGGGAAACAGGACAAGAAGCCGGGCGAGTTCGTCGAAGCGGTGCATGTGAATCTGCCGAAGCCGGAAAGCCGGTTTGCAGTTTACAAGGTGACGAAAAGGCGTGACGAGGACATCACCGCGACGCTCGGCGCGTTCAACCTGATGCTCGACGCGAATGGCAAGGTGGAGACGATCCGCATCGCCTATGGCGGCATGGCGGCGACGCCGAAACGCGCGCGGTCTGTTGAAGTCGCGCTCGTCGGAAAGCCATGGACCCGGGCGACCGTGGATCTGGCTATGGAGGAATATGAGAAGGAGTTCCGGCCGCTGACGGACATGCGCGCCTCGGCAAATTACCGTATGCTGGCGTCGAAGAACCTGCTCCTCCGCTTCTTCCTGGAGACCTCCGGCCACCCCGGCCCGGTGCAGGTCGGCCGCTACGAGGCAGCATGATGAACAAGCACGCCCAGCCCGAATTGAAAGCCGCCACGATCGTTGGTGGCGTCGCCACCGACCAGCGGCACGATTCCGCGCATAAGCATGTCACCGGCACGGCCGTCTATATCGACGATATGCCGGAACCGGCCGGTACGCTGCATGGTTGCCTCGGCCTGTCAACAGCGACCCACGCGGTGATCCGTTCGCTTGATCTATCAGCGGTGCGCACAGCACCGGGCGTCGTCGATGTGCTGACCGCCGGAGACGTGCCAGGCGAGAACGATATTTCCCCAACCGGCCTGCACGACGAACCGATCCTTGCTGAAGGAAAGGTCCAGTTTTATGGCCAGCCGGTCTTTTGCGTTATTGCCCACACCCGCGAAGAGGCGCGGCGCGCCTGCCGTCTGGCGAAAATCGAGTATGATTCGCTGCCAGCGCTGATCGATCCGGCGGATGCGCCGAAAGACAATCCAAAGCTCGTGACTGAACCGCTGACGCTGAAGCGCGGCGACGTTGCTGCTGCGTTTGGAAAAGCACCGCGCAAAATCAAAGGCCAGATGCGCGTCGGCGGGCAGGATCATTTCTATCTCGAAGGGCAGATCGCTCTCGCTATTCCCGGCGAGGACCGCGACGTCACCGTCTATTCCTCCACCCAGCACCCGAGCGAGGTGCAGCATATGGTTGCGCATGCGCTGGGCGTGCCGAACCACGCCGTCACCATCGAGGTGCGCCGCATGGGCGGCGGCTTCGGCGGCAAGGAAACGCAGGGGAACCAGTTCGCAGCGCTTGCCGCAATCGCCGCCAAGCGCACCGGCAAGGCAGTGAAGATCAGGCCCGACCGCGACGACGACATGACCGCGACCGGCAAGCGCCATGATTTCCTGATCGACTACGAGGCTGGTTACGACGATGACGGCAACATCCTCGGCGTCGATCTCCGCTATGCGGCGCGCTGCGGTTTTTCGGCTGATCTTTCCGGGCCGGTGACGGACAGGGCGCTGTTCCATTGCGACAACGCCTATTTCTATCCGGCGGTGAAAGCCGTCTCCGCGCCGCTTTATACGAACACGGTCTCCAACACGGCTTTCCGCGGTTTCGGCGGCCCTCAAGGGATGCTGGGCGCCGAACGGATTATCGACGAGATCGCCTTCGCACTCGGAAAAGATCCGCTCGAAATCCGGAAGAAGAATTTTTACGGCGTCGTGGCGCGCAATGTTACGCCTTATCACCAGACGGTGGAAGATAACATCATCGGCCGCATCATCGACGAGCTTGAGGAAAGCTCGAACTATCACCGCCGGCGTCGTCAGATCGCCGCCTTCAACACCAATAGCGATATCATCAAGCGCGGTATCGCGCTGACGCCGGTGAAGTTCGGCATTTCCTTTACCGCGACCCATTTCAATCAGGCCGGCGCGCTGGTGCATGTCTATACGGATGGCTCGGTGCATCTGAACCATGGCGGCACCGAGATGGGACAGGGCGTCAATACCAAGGTGGCGCAGGTCGTGGCCGAGGAATTCCAGATCGATCTCGACCAGGTGAAGATCACGGCCACCACGACCGGCAAGGTGCCCAATACGTCCGCCACAGCCGCCTCGTCGGGTTCGGATTTGAACGGCATGGCGGCGCAGAACGCGGCGCGGCAGATCAAGGAACGGCTGATCGACTTCGCCTCCGAAGCGCATGGGGTGGCGAAGGACCAGATCGTCTTTCTGCCCAACCGGGTGCGGGTCGGCAACCAGGAAATCCCCTTCGCGGAACTCGTCAAACAGGCCTATGAGGCGCGGGTGCAACTTTCCGCCGCAGGCTTCTACAAGACGCCGAAAATCCATTGGGATCGCGACAAGGGGCGGGGCCATCCCTTTTATTATTTCGCCTATGGCGCCGCCTGTTCCGAAGTTTCGATCGACACGCTGACGGGCGAATACATGGTCGAGCAGACCGATATCCTTCATGAGACCGGCCGCTCGCTTAACCCGGCCATAGACCTCGGTCAGATCGAAGGCGGTTTCATCCAGGGCATGGGATGGTTGACGACGGAGGAACTCTGGTGGGATGAGAAGGGGCGGCTTCGCACCCATGCGCCCTCGACCTACAAGATCCCGCTCGCCTCCGACCGGCCGAAAATCTTCAACGTCACGCTTGCCGATTGGGCAGAGGCCAACGAGCCGACGATCCATCGCTCGAAAGCCGTGGGCGAGCCGCCCTTCATGCTGGCGATGTCGGTTCTGCACGCGCTTTCGGACGCGGTGGCGTCGGTCGCCGATCACAAGATCTGCCCCCGCCTCGACGCGCCGGCAACGCCCGAGCGCGTTCTGATGGCGGTAGAGCGGTTGAAGAAAATGCGCGCGGAGCATTGACGCCCCTACCGCGTGGAGCGCCGCAATCATGACCAGCACCAGAAAGGGCGTCGAAGAGTTCCTGAACGGTTCGCCTGCCGCGGCGCTGATCGAGGTCATGGAGGCAAAGGGCTCGACACCACGCGAAAGGGGCGCGTGGATGCTGGTATCGCCGACCGCGAGTTTCGGCACGATCGGCGGCGGCCAACTTGAGTTCATGGCAATCACCAGGGCGAGGGAGGCGCTTGGTAGCGCCTCCCCTCCTGGCACTATTCCATATGGAAGTACCCCCACCCCGAGCCCCGCCCCACAAGGGGGAGGGGAACATCGCGACCCCTCTGCATTGGCGTCAGCATCCGATGATGTAGCGGAAGTGGAGGCGCCGTCGTCTCCCTCCCCCTTGTGGGGAGGGGCTAGGGGTGGGGGTCAGAAAACAACGCTCACCATCCCGCTCGGCCCGGAAATCGGTCAATGCTGTGGCGGGCGGGTAGAACTCAGCATTCGGCATGTCGATGCTGCGTTGCGCGATGAGCTGGTCGCCGCCGCGGCTTCGGAAGATGCGGCATACCCACATGTCTACCTCTTCGGCGGCGGCCATGTCGGCCATGCGCTTGCCGCCGCGCTTTCGCTTCTGCCGCTGAAGGTGGCGGTCGTGGAGACCCGTGCCGACGCACTCGAAGGCATGCCGGAAATCGTGGAGACGCGCTTGACGCCGGTGCCCGAGGAAGCGGTTCGCACAGCACCTTCCGGTTCGGCGTTCGTGGTGCTGACCCACGATCACGCGCTCGATTTCCTGATCGTCGCCGAGGCGCTGAGACGGCCCGATGCCGCCTATGTCGGCATGATCGGCTCAAAGACGAAGAAGGCGACCTTCAAAAGCTGGTTCCTGAAGACGGCCGGCGGCACGGAAGAGGAATTCGCCCGCCTCGTCTCGCCGATCGGCGGGGAGACCGTGAAGGACAAGCGCCCGGCGGTCATCGCGGCACTCGCCGCCGCCGAGATCATGACGGCATTGGCAGGGCGAGAATAGTTCAGGATGCCTTCTTGTTGATGGGCGCTATCGCCTTTTCCACCGCTTCCCGAATAAAGCGCTGGTAGGGAATACCCCGTTCACGTGCTTCGGCTTTCACCGCCTCCAGAAGTGAAGTGGGCAGGCGCATATTGACGCGAGCCTCCTTTTTCTGGAGCTCGAAACGATAAGGTCTGAATTCGCTGAGGTCGTATTCCGTCAGATCGGCATTTTCGACAAATTCCTCGGCTTCCTCATCTGTTTCGAATATTGGGATTTTTTTGAGCTTGGGCGATTTGCTTCTCATGATGCAGGCGTTCCTTTTCGTGGAGGTAGCGGGCGCTGATCGGCCTCAACAATTTGGTGTCGTTCCGGATCCGAAAGGTGAAAACAACGAGGACGGATCTCCCGTCACCCAGTTTTCCAATCGCAAGAAGCCTCTCTTCGCCTTTCCTCCGCTCCGGTGCGGGGAGAATGGAGATGGTGCGCAAAAAAAGCGCCTCGATGTCTTCCCGAGTGAGGCCATGCTTGCCGCATTTCCGCCAGTTGTCGTCATCCCAATCGAAGCTTTCAAACTCCACCTGAAGCTTCCCTCAAAATTATGAATTGTATGTACATTTGTCAACCATCTACCTCCCCGCCAGACTCTCCCGGATCATGCGCTGGCAGCGCTCGGCCATGAAATCGAGCAGAAGATTGATCTTCGGATCCTGGAATTTGCGGTGGGGATAGACAGCCGCGAGCTGAACCGGGACGGGCGGCGTTTCGGCGAGGATGATGCTCAACCGGCCGTCGCGGATGAAGGGTTCAACCTCGAAGCGCGGCTTGTTGATGATGCCGCGGCCAGCAAGGGCCCAGCCCGTGAGCACATCGCCATCGTCGGAATCGAATGGTCCACGCACATCAAATTTCTTCGGCCCGTCGCGCGTATTCAGGAGCCATTGGAACTCTCGCGCGCCGGGATAGCGCAGGATCAGGCAATCATGTTTTCCGCCGATGAGGTCCTGCGGCGTCCTAGGTTGGCCGCGCCTTTCGAGATAGGCGGGCGCGGCGACAAGGACGCGTTCGCACTCCATGATGCCGCGCATGCGGAGGCTGGAATCCTCCAGCAAACCCAGCACGAAAGCCAAGTCGATGCCCTCTTTCATCATGTCGACGTGATGGTCGGAAAGCCGGAGCCTCACCTCGATCTCAGGATAGCGGTCGTGAAAATCCGGAATGCCCGAGGCGATGAGGCGCCGCCCGAGACCGAGCGGCGCCGTGACGCGGATCGTGCCGCGCGGCTGGCCCGAAAGCGAACTGACCGCGGCCTCGCCTTCGGCGACCGCGTCGAGCACGACCCGCGCATGTTCATAGAAGACGCGACCCTGTTCCGTCGGTGTCAACTGGCGCGTCGTGCGGTTGAAGAGGCGGACGCCGAGATGCTTTTCCAGTTCCTTGATGCGGTTCGAAGCGACGGCCGGCGAGATGCGCATGTCGCGCCCGGCGGCCGAGAGATTGCCCAATTCGGCGACGCGCACGAAGACAGCGATGTTGTCGAGATAAGCCAAGGTTCCCGCCTCCCGGAAACACGCTATTATTTTTTAGATTTTTTTGAAAGTCATGGGCCTGTGTCCCCCTTCCGCTTTTCCGCTTAAGCCGTAATGATCGATCAACAAGGGGAACTGCCGAATGCCCGACTACGCCATCAT
>JBQCEL010000119.1:0-2485 GCA_051960255.1 Rhizobiaceae bacterium | reverse complement strand
CAAGCCGCCCTCAGGCGCGTAATAGGAGCGGGCCGTCATCTGATCCTCCTCATGCGGGAAGCAGTTCCTTCAACCTCAAAAGCGCGATGCGCTCGACTTGCCGGCACGCCGTCCCGAATTCCTCGTCACGGCTGTTTTCCAGGCGTTGCCGGAAGACGGCGAGAATATCGACCTTCGTCCTGCCCTTCACGGCGATGATGAAGGGAAAGCCGAATTTTTCGGTGTAGGCCGCGTTGAGGCGCGTGAACATCTCGCGTTCGGCATCGGTCAGCGCATCGAGGCCGGCCGATGCCTGCTCCTTCGCCGACTCCTCCGTCAGCCGCTTCGCTTGGGCAAGCTTTCCGGCAAGATCGGGATGCGCCTTGAGGACTCGGAGCCGCTCTTCCTCGCCTGCCGTCCGGAAGACGCGGCACAGCGCATTGTGCAATCCGCCGGCGCTGTCATGCGCCGGCCCGAGTTCGAGTTCGAAAGCGCGCTCGGCGATCCAGGGCGAATGCTCGAAGACGCCGCCGAAATGCCGGATGAAATCGGCGCGATCCATGCGCGCGGGGCGAAGCGCCTGCGGCCTGTAGGGATGCTCCGCCTTCCAGTGGCGTGCGATGTCGATGCGGCGCGCGATCCAGACCTTCTCATGGCCTTTTATGTAATCGATGAAGCGTTTCAGAGCGGCCGCGCGACCCGGCCTGCCGATCAGCCGGTTGTGCAGGCCGATCGACATCATTTTCGGTCGGCCAGCCACGCCTTCGGCATAGAGCGTGTCGAAGCTGTCCTTCAGATAGCAGAAGAACTGGTCGCCCGAATTGAAGCCCTGTGGCGTCGCGAAGCGCATGTCGTTGGCGTCGAGCGTATAGGGGATGACGAGTTGCGGCGGGATCGGGTTGCCGTGCCCGTCATGATCGAGCCAGTAGGGCAGATCGTCGTCATAGGTGTCGGAGACGTAATCGAAGCCGCCTTCCTCCGCCGCGATGCGGACAGTATTGACGGAACAGCGGCCGTAATAATAGCCGAGTGGCCTTTCGCCTGTGACTTCCGTATGGAGACGGACGGCCTTGGCGATCTCCTCGCGCTCGAATTCCGGTTCCGCATCCTTGAATTCGACCCATTTATAGCCGTGCGAGGCGATCTCCCAGCCGGCTTCCTGCATGGCCGTGATCTGGTCGGGCGAGCGGGCAAGCGCGGTCGCGACGCCATAGATGGTGACGGGAACGCCGGCCGAGGTGAACAGGCGATGCAGCCGCCAGAAGCCGGCGCGCGGGCCATATTCGTAGATCGATTCCATGTTCCAGTGGCGCTGACCCGGCCATTGCGCCGCGCCGACCACCTCGGACAGGAAGGCTTCGGACGCCGCATCGCCGTGCAGCACGCAGTTCTCGCCGCCTTCCTCGTAATTGAGGACGAATTGCACCGCGATATGGGCGCCATCCGGCCATTTCGCGTCGGGCGGATTGGCGCCGTAGCCGCGCATGTCGCGCTGGTAGCGGACGGGGCGGTTGGTCATCTCGCGGTCGTTCATCTGCAAAATCCGTCTTGTCGAGACTAGCGGAAGGGCCAGTTGGCCATTCCCACGAAAATTTTTGAAAGTCTTTTTGTTGCGGTTCCCCTACGGTTGGGCGTACCCATTTTGGTAGTGTTCTTCGAAAGAAAGAACAAGAAAATGGATGGATCGATGGGGAATGAAGGGGGCAGGCTGACGACCCATGTGCTCGACACCGCGCTCGGCAAGCCGGCCGCCGGCGTGGCCATAGCGCTCTTTCGCATAGAGGGCGAACGCCGGACTCATCTGAAGACGGTGCGCACCAATTCCGACGGCCGCGTCGACGGTCCGCTGCTTGCGGGCGAAGATTTTCGCACCGGTACTTACGAACTTGTTTTTTCGGCCGGAGCCTATCTCAAGGCGCAGGGCTGCACGCTCGCCGAGCCACCTTTCCTCAGCGAAATCCCCATCCGTTTCGGCATGGCCGAGATCGGCCATTATCACGTACCGCTCCTGCTCTCGCCCTATGGCTATTCCACCTATAGGGGGAGTTGAGAATATGACGATCCGCTCCGAAATCCGCTTCGTCCTGAACGGCGAAGACGTCCGCCTCGCGCAGGTCGCGCCGGACGAGACACTGCTCGATTATCTGAGGTTGCGTTGTTCCTTGCGCGGGACAAAGGAAGGCTGTGCGGAAGGCGATTGCGGCGCCTGTACGGTGCTGGTTGGTCGCCTGACGCCGGATGGTCTCATCTATGAGAGCGTCAATTCCTGCATCCGCTTTCTGGGTTCGCTCGACTGCACGCATGTCGTCACGGTCGAACATCTTGCTGGCCGCGACGGCAAGCTTCATCCCGTGCAGCAGGCGCTGGTCGATTTCCACGGTTCGCAATGCGGTTTCTGCACGCCCGGCTTCGTCATGTCGCTCTATGCGCTGTGGATGCAGGACGCCAATCCGTCCGAAGAACGCATCGAGAAGGCGCTGCAGGGCAATCTCTGCCGCTGCACCGG
>JBQCEL010000118.1:0-18725 GCA_051960255.1 Rhizobiaceae bacterium | reverse complement strand
TGAAAGAGCTTTACAACCCTAGGGCCTTCATCACTCACGCGGCATGGCTGGATCAGGCTTTCGCCCATTGTCCAATATTCCCCACTGCTGCCTCCCGTAGGAGTTTGGGCCGTGTCTCAGTCCCAATGTGGCTGATCATCCTCTCAGACCAGCTATGGATCGTCGCCTTGGTAGGCCATTACCCCACCAACTAGCTAATCCAACGCGGGCTCATCCAACTCCGATAAATCTTTCTCCTCTCGGACGTATACGGTATTAATTCCAGTTTCCCGGAGCTATTCCGTAGAGCTAGGTAGATTCCCACGCGTTACTCACCCGTCTGCCGCTCCCCTTGCGGGGCGCTCGACTTGCATGTGTTAAGCCTGCCGCCAGCGTTCGTTCTGAGCCAGGATCAAACTCTCAAGTTTAAGAGATTTTGATTTGGCTTTATCTGGTCACGCATCGAATTGACGAGAACATTCACACCTGAACGCTTTCGCGTTCTGGTAGGTATATTCTCACGAAACGTGATCCGCCAAAGTCTCTTGATGGAACCAGGATATCCCTTGCGGGATCGAGGTTCCGCGAGCACTCTGCCGCCCACGTTTCTCTTTCTTCCATATTCAATTGTCAAAGATCGGACAACGCAGACACGTTGTCATGGGCCGCTTCGCTTTTGGCTCGGGGCCCGGCTGAGTGTCGCTCACGCGGCTCTCGTGATTTCGTCCAACTTTTGGCTAAACTCAGAAGCGAACTTCTTTGTCGCCAGCAGCGTCGCCGCCGTCGTTGGTGAGGCGTATATAGTCGGGAGCCCTCTTGAGTGTCAACACCGTTTTGGAACTTTTTTGAATATTTTACGACGGCTCCCAGATGCCCCAACGGAAGCGCGGGAAGCGGCCCCGCCACCATCTCCGTCTCGCCGTGACCGGGGAAGCTGAGGGTCACATTCGAGCCCCAATCCGATCCTAACCGGCAATCCGGCGCGTCCGCGCCCGTCGCTTGCCGACAGCATGTGGAGAACCGTGCCGCAGCGTCAATCGTGAACGCGTTTCGGGGCGGGCTTCGTTGACTTCAAATAGCTCGGCGGGCAATTGTCTCGTCGACAGCATAAGAACGCCGCGCCCGCGGCTCGGGGACAATCGCCTCAGGGATGCAAGACGTCGAACTCACCATTGCCGCCCTGGGCAACGAGCCGCCTTTGATCGGAGACGGCCGCGGCGGCCCGCCCGACCGGCGCGAGATTTCGGCGAGATGGCTTTCCGGCACCGTGCTGACGGGCCTGACCTCCAGCATATTGATGGGAGTGGCGCTCTTTGCCGCGCTCGACGGGCGCGAGCAGCTCGCCACCCCGCCGGAAATCGCGGAGATCGCCGAAATGGCGCATCAGGGCGATGCCGGCGAGGCGGCCAAGACCGATCGCGTCATCCCGCCCCGCATCATCGCCAAGGCCCGCGACAAGCGGCGGCTGGAAGTTTCCACCGTCACCAAGGTCGGCGACCGCGACGTCGTGCGCATGATGCCCTTTATCGAGATCAAGATGGCGCTCGGCGTGAATCATACGACGACACGTCAATACCCGCCATTCAACCCGCTGGAGATCTTTGCCGAAGACGGGGCCGTGCATGAAACCAATACCGGCCAGATCTATGGCGCCAAGGTGGACAGCGAGGTAAGCCTCAAGACGGTCGACTTTCCTCTCGATACGGCAAAATATGACGAGAAGAGCACGCTGAGCGCTGCCGAGGTCGAGAAGGTCGTACGCGACACTGGCGCCCTTCTCACTGATGGCGACGTGCAGGTCGCGGCGCTTCACTACGTCGATCCGCAGCGGTTCGGCGAATCGGTGGAGTCTCCGACCTTCGCGGCGTCGCTTGGCGTCCATATCGTCACCGAAAACCTGTCGGTGACGCCGAAGGACAGTGACGAGGATGCCGCTTCCGGCTTTGCCGAGGAGATCATTCCCTTCACGCAGGAAGAAGACATCGCCAAAGCTCTTGCCGATTCCGGCTATGTCGGCGCGGACGCGACCGGCATGGCCGACGCGATCGCCAAGCTTCTCGATACAAAGACGCTGAAGGCCGGAACGGTGCTTCGGGTGGGAGTGGAAACCGAAAAAGGCAAGAGCAGGATCGTGCGGACCAGCGTTTACGATCACACCCGCCACCTGCTCACCATCGCGGTGGACGATCATCACCAGTTCGTCCCCGCCGAAGAACCCGGTCCCAGCCCCGAAGTGGCGGCCGCCTTCGACGATTCGCCTTCGCAGACGCCTGTCGGCCGCGGCGACCTGCCAAGCATCTATGACGGGATTTACAGGACTGCCTTTTCCTATGGCATGTCGCCGGCGATGACGAAACAACTCATCAAGATCCTGGCGCCCGACGTCGATTACCAGTCCCGCCTTGCTCCTTCCGATCATATGGAAGTGCTTTTTTCGCAGCCCGAAAGCGACGGTTCGGCTTCCGCGGCCTCCGAACTTCTCTATGTCAGCGCGACTTTCGGCGATACGACCCACACTTTCTACCGTTTCCAGACAAAGGACGGGAAAGTCCACTATTTCGACGAGGCCGGCCGTAGTTCCAGGCAATTCCTATTCCGCAACCCTGTTCCGGGTGCGCGCCTGAGCCGGGGCTTCGGCATGGAACGCCATCCCATCCTCGGCATCATGAGAATGCATACGGGCGTGGATTGGGCGATAGCGAAAGGCACACCCATTCTTGCCGCCGGCGACGGGGTTGTCGAGAAGGCAGGCTGGGCGTCGGGCTACGGGCGGGAAACCGAAATCAAGCATGCCAATGGCTATGAAACGGTCTACGCACACCAAAGCGGCTTGGCAAAAGGGATCGAACCGGGCGTGCACGTCCGCCAAGGCCAGGTGATCGGTTATGTCGGTTCGACGGGACTATCGACCGGCCCGCATGTGCATTTCGAAATCCGCATCAACCATCGCCCGGTTGATCCGCTTAGGGTCCGGCTCCCCGTCGAGGACATATTGAAGGGCCCCGATCTCGTCGCCTTCAAACGCGAGCGCAACCGCATCGATGCCCTCCTCAAGGAAGAGGACAACAAGGCTCTGAAACTCGCCAGTCAGTCCTGATCTCCATAGCGGCGCCATAGCGCTGCCTGCGATCATCCCCCGACCGGCGCCTTTTCCGCCTTTCGGACCGATTTCCAGGAGGGAAGGCTGAACCAGGCGATCAAGGCGGCGATCAAACAGGCGGCCGAGGCGATCATTGCGACAATCGCGAATGCAGTGTTCGTCGCCGCGACGCGCGTAGCCTCCGTCGCCCTCTCGAGCGTCTCGCCGGGAGAGACGCCGAACGAAACTTTCGCGGCAGCTTCCCCCATCATCCCGTCGAAGACGAGGCCCGCGACCGCTCCAAGCGCTGCGATCGCCATCAGGCCCGCCGCACGCGCCACTGCGTTGTTGACGCCCGAAGCAAGCCCCGTATCCGTATCGGGAACGGCATTCATGACAGCCGAGGAAAGCGGCGAGACCAGCAACGCCATCCCGAGCCCGGCGAACACCATGATTGGGAGCGTCACCGACCACAGCCGCATCAGCGGCATCGTCAGGCCAAGAGCCGCATAGGCAAAGCCGACAAGAAGCGCGCCGGCTGTCAGGAACAGGCGAGGCCCCACTCTGTCAGCCGCCCTTCCCGTCAGGCGCGAAAGCGCGGCGATAGAGATGGAGACAGGCAGGAAGAGAAGGCTTGCCTTCCACTCCGGGAGCCCCCATCCCCCCACGACCGTCATCGGCAGGAAGAACAGTACGGCATTGAAACCGAAGAACAGAACCAACGTGTAGAGATTGGCGCCGCTAAAGGCGCGCGAGCGAAAAAGCGCGAGCTTGACCATCGGCGAGCGCGCGAAACGCTCCCACAGGATGAAGGCTGCGAACGCGGCCGCGCCGATGAGAAGCCAGAGGAGCGGCGGCAGATGTTGCTGGCCTCGCGGCAAGCCGAAAGCTGTCAGCCCCCAGGAGAAGAGTCCGAGCCCGAGCGTCGCAAGCACTGCGCCCGGTATGTCGAGCCGGCGTCCCTGGGACGGCCTGTCCAGCGGCACCTTGAAAAAAAGCAGCGCCAGGACGGCGAGCGCCGCCGGCACGTTTATGGCGAAGATCGCCCGCCACATCCACGCCGGCCCGAGCGACAGCACCAGACCGCCAAGGACAGGACCCATCGCGGTCGTCAGCGACGAGAAGGCGGCCCAGGTCCCGATCGCTGCGCCCCGCGTATCGGCGGGATAGGCCTTGGCGATGATGGCGAGGCTGCCCGGCACCATGAAGGCGGCGCCGATGCCCTGCAATGCTCGGATCGCAATCAGCATCGAAATGTCGGGGGAGAGGGCGCAAAGCAGCGACGCGGCCATGAACAGGGCCACGCCGCCGGCGAATATGTTGCGCACGCCGAACACGTCCCCCGAAGCGCCCCCGATCAGCACCAGGGAAGAAAGAAAGAGCATGTAGGCGTTGGTGATCCATTGCGCGTCGATCAAGGAGCCGCCGATATCCGCCCGGATCGCCGGCATGGCCAGCGCGACGACGGAACCGTCGATGAACCCCATGCTGGAGGCGAGGATCGCCGCGACGAGCACGATCCGACGCCGCTCGAGGGGACAGAAGGTCACGGATGGAAGCGCAGCGATGGAGGAATGCGGTTTCATGGCGCGATCCTACCGCCGCCTCCCCGGCGGCCATATCACGACATGTACACGGTCGGCGGAAAATACGACACCGCCGGCATCCTCATTCTCAATTGATGAATTGCACCCAGACGCCCGGGCTGACCAGCTTGGCCAGCTCCTCCGCATCCCAGTTCGTCAACCTGACGCAGCCATGCGAAGTGGTCTTGCCGATTTTTGACGGATCGGGCGTTCCATGGATGCCATAGGTCGGCTTTGAAAGCGCGATCCAGACATCTCCGACAGGGTTGTTGGGTCCAGGCGGGATGGTCAGGATGTGATCGTTATGGCCTTGCTTGAAATTTATCTTCGGATTGTACGTATAGGTCGGATTGAAAGCGACCCGTTCCACCTTGACTGTTCCGGAGGGCGAAGGCGTATCCGTTGATCCTATAGTGGCGGGATAAGCCGCGACGAGCTTGCCGTTCGCATCATAGGCAAAGACTTCTTCCTTGCTTTTGTCGGCGACGATCCGGGCGACCTTCGTCGTCACGGGTTGGCCGACGGCCGCGACCTTGATCACAGTCCCCGGCCGGTTGAAATTCGCTCCCGGATTGAGCTGCTTCAGATAATCCTCATCCATATGGAAGCGCTCCGCCAGCATTTCCGTCACCGAGGAATAGCCCAATCGCTCAAGCTTCGCCTTCTTGCCGTAATCCGAGGGAATGGATGCGACATAGGGGCCGGCCGCATCCTGATTGGTGATGGTATAAGTGGTGAACGCCGGACCGCCGGTCTTTTCCAGCGCCGCCTTCATCACCTGCGCATCGTCGATTTGCAGCGCCTTTCCGGTGATCTCCTTATAGGCGGCGAGCGCTTTCCGGACGTTATCGCCGAAATGGCCGTCAATGACGCCGGGCGACGCGCCCGCCCGGTCGAGCAGCACCTGCAACTGGGCGACGGCCGCGCTCGACACGATCGGACCAAGCGCGGGGGAACTTTCGACGAAGGGGTTGCCGTTTATCCGCGGCGCCGTCATTGGCGGCTGCGCCACGCTCGAAGACGGAGACGGCGGCGCGCCGAGGCTGGCTTCCTTGCCTTGCCCTGCAGGCGGTGGAAGCGGCGATTGTGTTATCGCAGGCTGCGCATTGTCCGGCTGCGGATGGGCATCCGGGAAGCGTTCGCCTGCGGATCCCTGCTGCCCTCCGTCGTTCCATGCAGGATCCCCGTCAAAGGGGGAATCCTGATTGTCGGAATTCGTGGCATGTTGCTGCCGAAGCTCCCGTTGCCGAAGCTGCCGGTCGCGCCTCTCTCGTATTCGTTGCTGCCGGTCATAGTCATAATAGCGGTCGTCCTGCGCGGCGTAACCGTCATTATAGCCGTCGTCATAGCGATTCTGACCATAGCCATCATCCGGATAACGGTCGCGCCAGCGTGGCGCGTAACCGTCATGCCTGCTGCGATCTGGAAGCACCGTCACGACTTGGCCCGTCTCGGGATCGACAAGGACACGGCGACCATATTGGTCGTAATAGACCTCGAGTTCCCGTCTCTGCGCGAGTTGGACCTGCACGGATTTTGCCGGCGATTGCTCAGCTTGCGCTTGGAATGGGGACGGAACAGCGAAGTCATGCGTCAACGCCGCATAGGCCGGCGCGGTGAACACGCCCGCTACTCCCAGAAGGGAGGAAAAGATGAATGCTTTGCCGACCATGCCCAAGGAACTCCCGAATGCCCCGGCGGTTGCCATCTGAATCAAAATTCGCCGGAAAAAGCATTTCGCAACATGAACCGGGCATGAAAATGACCACAAGACTACTTCCGCCCGCAGGGGGAGGATCGTCAGGATTCGATGCCGAAACCCAGTTCTTGACGGATTTTCCTTGATAGCTTCCGTGCGACGAGTCTGTGACTCTCGCGCAGATAGTCCTTCAGCGCGTCGCGATCCAAACTCTCGCCGCTGCCGCGCTGGATCCATTTCATGCCGCGCGAAGCGAGGTAGGGCGCCGGGCGGCAGCCCGGCTGCTCCTTCAATATGTCGTAGGCTATATCGGAACATTTAAAGGTGACGCCGAGGCGCTCCCCGTCCCACCCGGCGATGGCGAAGACCTTGTCGCCAACCTTCCAGACATGGGAACCGCCCCATTGCACGACATGGGTCGCAGCAGGAAGCGTGGCGCAGAAGCCGTTATACTCATCCAACGTCATCCGCGCCCCGCTCAAAAGCATGATCGGAAAGTGGGCATCGATTTTCCGAAAAGATCATGCTTCTACAAAGAGATAAAAGCCTGAAGCGATTTAACCTGATCGCATCATGCGCCTCAGGCGGCCTTTTCCGTTTCGGCTTCTTCCGCTTTTGCCGCTCCGGCCCTGTTGTGGAAGTTCAGCCGGTCCGAGCCGGCGGTGATCACCTCGGTCGATCCATCCTTGATCTCACCCAGAAGGATCTTCTCCGCCAGCGGGTCCTGCAACTCCTTCTGCATGACGCGCTTCAGCGGCCGCGCGCCATAGGCGGGGTCATAGCCCTTGTCGGCCAGCCAGTTGATCGCGCTCTCATCCAGATCGAGTGTGATCTTGCGGTCGGCAAGAAGCTTCTCCAGCCGCTTCAGCTGGATTTCTACGATCAGGCCCATATCCTTCCTTCTCAGCCGGTGGAACAGGATCACCTCGTCCACGCGGTTCAGGAATTCCGGCCGGAACGACGCGCGGACCACCGCCATCACCTCGTCGCGGACCTTGTCGACATCGTCGTTCTCGCCGAGATTGACGAGATATTCGGCGCCGAGATTGGAGGTCATGATGATCAGCGTGTTGCGGAAATCGACCGTGCGACCCTGCCCGTCGGTCAGGCGGCCGTCATCCAGCACCTGCAGAAGCACGTTGAACACGTCCGGATGCGCCTTTTCAATCTCGTCGAACAGGATGACCTGGTAAGGCCTGCGCCGAACCGCCTCGGTAAGACCCCCGCCTACCTCATAGCCGACATAGCCGGGAGGCGCGCCGATCAACCGGGCGACCGAATGCTTCTCCATGAACTCCGACATGTCGAGCCGCACCATCGCCGTCTCGTCATCGAACAGGAAGGCGGCCAGCGCCTTGGTAAGCTCGGTCTTGCCGACGCCGGTGGGTCCGAGGAACATGAACGAGCCGATCGGCCGGTTCGGGTCCTGCAAGCCCGCACGCGCACGGCGAACCGCCTTCGACACCGCCTGCACCGCCTCGCCTTGGCCGACAACCCGTTTTGCGATCTCGTCTTCCATCCGCAAGAGCTTCTCGCGCTCGCCTTCCAGCATCTTGTCGACCGGAATGCCGGTCCAGCGCGACACGACATGGGCGATATGGTCGGGCGTCACGGTCTCCTCGACCATAGAGCCCTTCTCGCCATCATGTGCTTCCGCTTCCTTCAGCTTCTTCTCGAGTTCCGGAATCTTGCCGTAGGCCAGTTCGCCCGCACGCTGGAATTCGCCCCTGCGCTGCGCGATCGCAAGCTCGTTGCGCGCCGAATCGAGGTCCTTCTTGAGATCGGCCGCTTCGCCGAGCTTGGCCTTCTCGGCCTGCCATTTGGCGGTCAGCGCAGACGATTCCTCTTCCAGACCCGTCAGTTCCTTATCGAGCCTTTCGAGCCTGTCCCTGGAGGCCTCGTCCTTTTCGACCTTGAGCGCCTCACGCTCGATCTTGAGTTGCATGATGCGCCGGTCGATCTCGTCCAGCGCCTCGGGCTTGGAATCCACCTGCATCCTCAGCCGTGAAGCTGATTCATCGACAAGATCGATCGCCTTGTCGGGCAGGAAGCGGTCCGTGATGTAGCGGTTCGACAGCGTCGCTGCCGAGACCAGCGCCGAATCGGAAATGCGCACCTTGTGGTGCTGCTCGTATTTCTCCTTCAAGCCGCGCAGGATCGAGATTGTGTCCTCGACGGTCGGCTCATCGACGAAGACCGGCTGGAAGCGCCGCGCCAGAGCCGCGTCCTTCTCGATATATTTGCGGTATTCGTCGAGCGTCGTCGCGCCGACACAGTGCAACTCGCCGCGCGCCAGCGCCGGCTTCAACAGGTTCGACGCATCCATCGCGCCGTCCGCCTTGCCCGCGCCGACCAGCGTGTGCATTTCGTCGATGAAGAGGATGATCTCGCCATTGGCGGAGGTGACTTCGGAAAGGACGGCTTTCAGCCGCTCCTCGAACTCGCCGCGATATTTGGCGCCGGCGATCAGCGCGCCCATGTCAAGCGCCATCAGCCGCTTGTCCTTGAGCGATTCGGGCACGTCCCCATTGACGATCCTGAGCGCCAAACCTTCCGCAATCGCGGTCTTGCCAACGCCCGGCTCGCCGATTAGCACCGGATTGTTCTTGGTGCGGCGCGACAGCACCTGGATGGTGCGGCGAATCTCGTCGTCGCGACCGATGACCGGATCGAGTTTGCCAGCGCGCGCATCAGCCGTCAGGTCGCGCGCATATTTCTTCAGCGCGTCATAACCCTGCTCGGCGGAAGCCGTGTCGGCTGTGCGCCCCTTGCGAATATCGTTGATGGCCTGATTGAGCGCCTGGGGCGTCACGCCGGCCTTGGCGAGGATATCAGCTGTCTTTGCCGACTTCTCCATTGCCAGCGCCTGAAGCAGACGTTCGACGGTGACGAAACTATCCCCTGCCTTCTCGGCCAGTTCCTCGGCCGTGGTGAAAACCTTGGCGAGCGGCTGCGCCATATAAAGCTGACCGTTGCCGCCCTCGACCTGGGGCATGGCCTTCAATGCCGCGTCGACGCCAAGCTTTACGTCGGCTGGACGCCCACCCGCGCGTTCGACCAAAGAGGAAGCAAACCCTTCCTTGTCATCGACAAGCGCCTTCAGAAGGTGCTCGGGCGTGAATTGCTGATGATTTCGGGAAAGCGCGACCTGCTGCGCCGCCTGGATGAACCCCTGCAGGCGCTCGGAAAATTTCTCTATGTTCATGCCTGTCTCCATTCCCCTTGCCGGCCCGCTACGCGGCGCCGGTTCGGATTCAATGTGACGGAACCCCTCACGTGATCTGAGCCAAATTCGCCCGGATCGAGGCGGATCCTTCCTCCGGCGATATGGGTATCTGCCTCATGGCTCTCAAGGTCGGGAGAGGCATTGCAGCATGAAAAAAGGCGGCTGACAACGCAGCCGCCTGTCTGTCTCGGATAGAGCTTGTTTCTATTCCGCGGCCAGATCTCCGCTTTCAGCGGTTTCTGCCGGGGAAGCCGCCTCGCCGGCGCGCTCCGATGCGCCCTCCGCCCCGACGCCGTCAGCCTCTGTACGCCGCGGGCGGCGTGGCTTGCGGGAGCGGCGCGAGGGCGACGCCGAAGCTTCGCCGCTTTCCGCCTCTTCCGCCTTCTCGGCGCCGTGGCCGTTCACATGATGGCCGTTTATCTGCTCCGCCGGCTGTTCCGCGCCGGGGGAGCGCGACTGGGCTTGATGCATGGCGACTTCGGCCGGCACGCCCTCGATGACAGGCTGGGGACCGGAACCGTCGTTCGTATGCTGCCTCGGCCGCCGCTCCGGCTGCGCCCCGGCGCTTTCAGCCGGGTTCTCCGCATCCTCGCGCTCTTCGTCGTTTTCGTCGTCGAAATTGTCGCGGTTATCGCGCATATGCTGGATTGGCATCTGCGCCTGCGCCGCAAGGATGATGCGGTTGTAATGTTCGGCGTGCTGGAGATAGTTTTCGGCCATCACCCGATCGCCCGAACTTTGCGCGTCGCGGGCAAGCGAGGCGTATTTCTCGGCAATCTGCTGCGCGGAACCGCGGATCTTCACATCAGGTCCGTTGCTCTCGTAATTGCGCGTAAGAGGGTTCGGCCCTTTGCGGTTGTTATTGTTGCGCCCACGCATGCGCCTGTTCTGCTGTCCTGGCCTCATTCCATTCTCTTTTTGAGATATCGGCGGATGTTGAGAACGCGGATCCCTGCTATCCGTCTCGCCTTGTGTTCCTGGCCCTCAGCCATGCTCCGCACAGCCGCCACGTGCCAAATAAAATTCGATGTCTGTCACCTGCCGGACATACCCCATACGAAGCTCGGGCGTTCCATACGCGTGACGGCAGCATGTTTCGATGGGAACCGAATTGCCAACAGCACTGCCTGCTTCGTCCTATCCGGTAGCCGGACCCTATCCATATTCGTCCGCGTTGCCAAGCCCTTTTTCGCGGTCGCGAGAAAGCGCCCTTAATGGCGGAAAATCAAGGCTCGATCATGGCCGCCGAAATCTCTGGCCGCCCTTTCCAACCGGAACCCTTCCCGCTCAAAGACGGCGGAGACCTGGTCCTTCTGGTCATAGCCGATCTCTACGGCCACACGGGCATCCTGTCCCAAACGGGCGTCCGAACCGGCTGCAATGACTCTATAGGCGTCGAGCCCGTCGATCCCGCCGTCAAGTGCCGCTCGAGGATCGAAAAGCCTGACCTCGGGCGAAAGCGTCTCAATCACGGATGATGCGATATAAGGCGGATTGGACAGGATGACGTCGTATCGGCCTTCCACATCCTCGAACCAGTTCGAGATTCTTCCTTCGAACCGATCGCCTACCCCGTTTAGATTGGCATTCCCGACCGCGGTTGCAAGAGCTTCAGCCGAAATATCGGTTCCGACCGCCGAAATTTCCGGAATTTGGGACAGAAGCGCAAGCGCGATGGCGCCGGTTCCCGTACCGATATCGAGGATGCGCGCTTGGCCGGTATGCGCCACCTTTCCCCGAAGGTACGGCAGAACGAGTTCGACCAGCGCTTCGGTGTCGGGCCGGGGTTCGAGCGTCTCGGGCGAAAGCTCCAGTTTCAGTCCAAAAAACTCGCGCCAGCCAATTATGCGATGTACGGGTTCGCCAGCAAGCCGCCGAGCAATCGCTTCACTGATCCTTTCCTCAACCTCAGTTGCGACCGGCATTTCGGGCGCGCGGATCGCATCGATCCGCTCCGTCCCCGTAAAATGCTCGACGATCAGCCGCGCATCGAGCGCCGCGTCCTCCACGCCTGCCGCCCTGAGCTTGTCTCGGACGTGGCGATGGAATGCGGCGAGCGTGGTCACAATGATGCGCGTTCACGGCGGGACAAAATCATCCCTCCGAAACGTCCGCCATAAGCTTCGACTGGTGATCAGCAGTGAGAGCGTCGATGACCTCATCGAGCTCGCCCTGCATTACCCGGTCGAGCTTGTAGAGGGTAAGGTTGATCCGGTGATCTGTGACGCGTCCTTGCGGAAAATTATAGGTGCGGATGCGCTCCGAGCGATCGCCCGAGCCGACCTGGACGCGTCGCGCCTCGGAACGCTCCTCGGCCGCCTTCGTCCGCTCCATGTCGAAGAGCCTTGCCCGCAGGATCTGCATGGCGCGGGCGCGGTTCTGGTGCTGCGATTTTTCCGCCTGCGTCACCATGATGCCGGTCGGAATGTGCAGGATGCGGACCGCCGTCTCGGTCGTATTGGCATGCTGGCCGCCCGCGCTGGACGCGCGGGTCGTGTCGATGCGGATATCCTCCGGCTTGATGGCGATATCGACTTCTTCCGCCTCGGGCAGCACCGCGACCGTCGCGGCGGAGGTATGGATGCGCCCGCCTGCTTCCGTCTCCGGCACTCGCTGGACGCGATGCACGCCCGATTCGTATTTGAGCTTGGAGAAGACCCCCTTGCCCGCAACGGAGGCGATGATTTCCTTATAGCCGCCGACTTCGCCCTCGCTCGCGGAGACGATCTCCACCTTCCAGCCATGCTCGGCAGCGTAGCGTTCATACATGCGAAAGAGATCGCCGGCGAAAAGAGCGGCTTCGTCGCCGCCGGTGCCGGCGCGTATTTCGAGAATGGCGCTCTTCTGGTCGGCGGCATCCTTCGGCAAAAGCAGGATCTGGATATCACCCTTCAGCCTGTCGATCTCCTCCTCGACGGAAGGCATTTCCGCGTCTGCGAGATCGCGCATCTCGGCATCCGACCCCTTGTCGTCGCGCATCGCCTGCAGATCGGCGTATTCCCGCTCCGCGGCGCGCAACGCCTTGATCTTGGCCGCCATCTCCTGGATATCGGCATATTCGGAGGCGAGTTTTACATAAGTTTCCGAATCCGGGCCGGCCGCCATCTGCGCTTCGATCAGGTCGAAGCGCTTCAGCACCTGGTCCATCCGGTCTGCGGGCAGTTCGATCATCGGGTCGCTTCAAGCAGTTGAGAAGCTCGTGTAGGAGCACAACGCATCACGAGTCGGAAATACATCAAATCACAGCGGGATATCGTGTTTCTCGGCGAAGCTCTTCAAGGCTCCGCGAACGTCGGCGCGGCTATCGTGCTTTGCAAGCATTTCGTCAAGCATGGCGCGAAGGGATGCGAGCGGCAGTTCCGCCAGCATCGCCTTGACCGGCCCAATCGCCGCGGCGGACATCGAGATGGAACGGTAACCAATGCCGACCAGCGCCATCGCCGAAATCGTGCGCCCTGCGAGTTCGCCGCAAAGCGTCACCGGCGTCCCCGCCCTTTCGCCGGCGACGGCGACCTGCCTGAGCGCCCTCAGGAACGGTACGGAAAGTGGATCGAACCGGTCCGCCAGCTGCGCATTGCCACGATCGACCGCCATGATGAACTGGAAGAGATCGTTTGAACCGACGGAAACGAAATCGACCACCGCCATCAATTCGTCGAGCTGCCACAGCAGCGACGGCACCTCCACCATTGCCCCGAGCTTGAGACTGGTCGGCAAATGGTGCGCGAAGCGCGAGAGATGCCGGACCTCGCGGTCGATGATCTCGCGCGCCTGCTTGATCTCGCCGATTTCCGTCACCATCGGCAGCATAACGCGCAATTCGCGCCCGCCAGCGGCCTTCAGCAGAGCCCGGATCTGCGTCCGGAGCAGAGCCGGGCGATCGAGGGTCAGCCGGATCGCGCGCCATCCGAGCGCCGGATTTTCTTCCTGCTGCACGGCGCCCTGGAAATAGGGAAGCACCTTGTCGCCGCCGATGTCGATCGTCCGGAACGTGACCGGCTTGCCACCGGCGGCGTCGAGCACGTCGCGATAAAGACGCTCCTGCGCCTCGGCGCGGGGGAACGTCGCGGCCACCATGAATTGCAATTCCGTGCGGAAAAGCCCGATTCCGGCGGCGCCGGAATCCGCCAGTTGCGGCAGATCGACAGCGAGGCCGGCGTTCATCATCAGATCGACCTTGACGCCGTCCTTGGTGACGGAGGGCTTGGAGCGGAGCTCCCGGTAAAGCTCCTGCCTGCGCGCCCGGAAACGCACCTTTTCCGCATAGGCCGCCTCGAGATCGGATTGCGGCCTGAGATGAACGCGCCCCTCGTCGCCGTCGATGATGACCGGATCGCCGTTTTCGGCAAGCGATACCGCCCCCTTCACCTGGCCGACGACGGGAATACCGAGCGCCCGCGCCACGATGACGATATGGCTCGTCGCCGCGCCGTCTTCGAGCACCAGGCCGCGCAGCCTCTCGCGCGGATAGTCGAGAAGTTCCGCCGCACCCATCGACCGGGCGAGCACGATCGCGTCGCGCGGCAGGGATTCGGCCAGCGCCTCCGGTCCGCGCCCCATCAGCTGACGCAACAGCCTGTTGGCGAGGTCGTCGAAATCGCTCATCCGCTCGCGCATATAGGGATCGGTCATGTGCATCATGCGTGCCCGCATGTCACTCTGGACCTTCTCGACGGCGGCCTCGGCGGTCAGTCCGTTGCGGACGGCCTCCTCGATGCGCCTCACCCAGCCCTGGTCATGGGCGAACATGCGGAACGCTTCGAGCACGGCGCGATGCTCGCCTTCGAAAGCCACTTCCCGCCGCGATAGCATGTCGTCGATCGACAATCTGAGCGAGCCGAGCGCCGTATTGAGACGCCTGATCTCTTCCTCGCTGTCTTCGTTGAAGAGGTTGGTGACGACGATGCGCGGCTCGTGCAGCACGACATGGCCGAGACCGATCCCTTCATTGAACGCCTGGCCGTCGAATCGGGCCGGCCGGCGCAGGTCGAGTTCGATGCCCGGACGCGAAAGCCGCGAAAGATCGCCCGTCGCGATCATCTCGGCGATGACCATCGCAGTCGTTTCCAGAGCCTCGACCTCATCCTCGCGATAAATGCGCTTGGTCTTGTTCTGGACCGTCAAGACGCCGAGCGTCAGCCCGGCACGCAGCACCGGTACACCGAGAAAGGAATGATAGATCTCCTCCCCCGTCTCGGGCAGGTAGGCGAAAGCCGGGTGCTTCTGCGCGTCGGAAAGGTTGAGGGCGCGTGCGCTCGCCGCGATGGTGCCGACCAGGCCCTCGCCGAGTTTCAGTTGGGCAAGGTGGACAGAGCCGGGATTGAGACCTTCCGTAGCATAGAGTTCGAGGACCGAGTCCGAGCGGAGCACGTAAAGCGAGCAGACCTCTGCCACCATGTTGGAGGCGATTTCCTTGACGATGCGGTCCAGGCGCGCCTGCGGATCGAGCGGCTCCGCCATGATTTCACGGAGCCGTCTCAAGAGCACGCGCGGACCGGCGGCCATCTCTCGCATCGGCGGTTTCTCCAACGACTTTTGCCGGCGCCTGCCGCTTTCGGCAGGCGCCGTCGGAATCGCAGTGACGATCTGCAGTCTAATGCTTATCCAGACCGTAGACGGAATGCAAAGTGCGAACCGCGAGTTCGGTATAGGGGCCGTCGATCAAAATCGAGATCTTGATCTCCGAAGTCGTGATCGCTCGGATGTTGATTCCCTTTTCCGCCAAGGCTTTGAAAGCCGTCGCGGCGACGCCGGCATGACTTCTCATGCCGATACCGATGACGGAGATTTTCGACATGCCGTCATCATGCTGGAGCGTATCGAAACCCATTCCCTGCTTGGTCTTTTCCAGAACGGAAAGCGCCTTGGCGACATCGCCATTGGGAACGGTGAAGGTCATATCGGTCGATTTGCCGTCCTCGGAAATGTTCTGGACGATCATGTCGACGTTGATATTGGCCTCGGCGAGAGGGCCGAAAATGCCGGCGGCGACGCCGGGGCGGTCAGAGACCCGGCGCAGCGAGATCTGCGCCTCGTCCTTGGCATAGGCGATACCGGTGACAACCTGCTGTTCCACGATTTCATCCTCATCGCAAATGAGTGTGCCCGGCGGGTTCATGAGATCGCCCATGCCGGGCGTGTCCGGGTCTTCGAAGGAAGAACGCACGAAGGTGCGGACCTTGTGCACCATGGCGAGTTCGACGGAGCGGACCTGCAGGACCTTAGCGCCAAGCGAGGCCATTTCGAGCATTTCCTCGAAGGAAATTTTCGACAGGCGCCGCGCCTTCGGTTCGATGCGCGGATCGGTCGTGTAGACGCCGTCGACATCGGTGTAGATGTCGCAACGGTCCGCCTTCACCGCCGCCGCGATCGCCACCGCGCTCGTATCGGAGCCGCCGCGCCCGAGCGTCGCGATGCGATTGTCCGGTCCGATGCCCTGGAAGCCGGCTATGACCGCGACCTGCCCTTCCTCGAACCTTCTGATGAGGAAGGAACCGTCTATCTCGGTGATCCGCGCCGCTCCGTGGGCGTTGTCGGTCCGGATCGGTATCTGCCAGCCCTGCCAGGAACGGGCGTTGATGTCCATCGATTGAAGAGCGATGGCCAAAAGGCCGGACGTGACCTGTTCGCCGGAAGCGACGACGGCGTCATATTCGCGCGCGTCGAAGAATGGGCTGTTGGCGCCGGTCGCCTTCGGCATGCCCTGCACCCAGCCGACCAACTCGTTGGTCTTGCCCGACATGGCCGACACGACAACAGCAACCTGATGACCGGCATCGACCTCGCGTTTGACGTGACGCGCCACATTGTAGATGCGGTCGAGATCGGCGACGGAGGTTCCGCCGAACTTCATCACGATGCGCGCCATGGCGGGAAAACAGCTTCCTTGTCAGGCCCGGAGGCCGGGCACTACGATCATCCTGCAAACGAAACCGCCCCGGCGGTACGAGAGCCGGGCCGAGGCGGAATCGGCGTTCCTTAGACAAAACAGCGCGTCGAGGCAAGCTATCGCGTAAGGCTCTTTCAAAGCACCGGCCGGTATCAGGCCCGGCCACATTGCGTTTGCAGCCGAATTCTCTGGAAAGGCGATTTCGGACATAATATGCGAAATTGGCGTTCATCATCATCATCGGAGTCGGCGGGAAGCGAATG
This sequence comes from Rhizobiaceae bacterium, assembly GCA_051960255.1. GTDB lineage: Bacteria > Pseudomonadota > Alphaproteobacteria > Rhizobiales > Rhizobiaceae > Mesorhizobium_L. The sequence continues at coordinate 2,004 of JBQCEL010000118.1, read as the reverse complement.
CGGCTGCTGTTGGTGGAAGATAATCAGGAACTGGCGTCGTGGCTCGCCAGGACGCTCAGGCAGGCGCAGTACACCGTCGATGTCGTCCATGATGGCGAGGAAGCCGAGCACGCCCTGGCGGTGGGCGAACACGCCCTCGTCATTCTTGATCTGTCGCTCCCGAAAAGAAGCGGCCTCGATGTCCTCAGGGAATTGCGTGCCCGCGGCAATGCCGTGCCCGTCATCGTGCTGACCGCCAATGCAAGCCTCGACGGGCGCGTGCGCGGGCTGGATCAGGGTGCCGACGATTATCTCGCCAAGCCCTCCGAGATCGAGGAGCTGGAGGCGCGCCGCCGCGCCCATCTCCCCCGCGCCAGCAACCCCGCCGACACTGAAAGCGCCTGCGGCGATCGCGCCTTCGACACCCACCCCCGCATGTTCACCCTCGCGGGCGAAGCCCTGGGGCTGACGCCGCGCGAGCATGCAGTTCTCGAGCAGCTGGTGCTGAGGGCCGGCCGCGCCGTCAGCAAAGCCGCTCTTTCCGGCGCCATTTACGACTTCGACACCGACGCGGATCCGAGCGCGATCGAAATCTATGTCCACCGCCTGCGCAAGAAGCTCGAAGGGTCAAGCGTCGAGATCGTCACATTGCGCGGCCTTGGCTATCTCATCCGGCATGAAGCGTAGCCCTTTCCTTTCGGCCGGCCATTCTGGAAGCATCCGGCTCCTCCCGGCGCGGAGCCTGCGCCTGCAACTCCTCGCATGGGTCGTCCTGCCGCTGGCGGGACTGCTTACCGTCAACCTCTGGACGAGCCGCAACAGCGCCATCGCGACCGCCGATCTCGTCACGGACCGCATGTTGCTCGGCTCCGCCAAGGCGATTGCCGAACAGGTTTCGATGGCGGATGGCGTTCTCGATGCGACAGTGCCGCCGGCGGCGATCGAATTGTTCGACACAGGCGACCGCGACAGCGTCTATTACCGCGTCGAGACGGCGGAAGGACGCTTGCTGACCGGCTATCCCGACCTGCCGATTCCGCCGCCGAAATCGAACCGCGGCATCGAAGCCGCCTATCGCGGCCAGCTTTTGCGGCTGCGCGCCTATCGCCACCCGATCATCGGCGCGGGTGCCGATTCACCGGTCCGCGTCACTGTCGGCATCACCCTTGCCGGTCATGACGCCATGGTGCGCCGCCTCTGGCTCAATGCCTTCCTGCAGCAACTCCTGCTCGTCGTTATCGCCGGCGTTTTTGTCCTTCTCGGTCTTCGGCGCGGCCTGGCGCCGCTTCTGAAGCTGAGGGACGCTGTGCGTTCCCGCAAGAAGACCGATCTATCGCCCTTCTCCGTCCCGGAGGTACAGAGCGAAATCCTGCCGCTGGTCGACGCTCTGAACGTCTATATGGGGCGCGTGCAGGCACAAATGGCGGCGCAAAGGCGCTTTGTCGCCAACGCCGCGCATCAGTTGCGGACGCCTCTCGCTCTTCTCTCGACGCAGGCGAGCTATGCCCTTCGCGAAAAGGGTCCCGAGGCGCGCGAGGAGGCGCTCCTCGCGCTGCAGACAAGCACAAGACGCTTGGCGCGGCTTGCCGAACAGCTTCTGACGTTGTCGCGAGCCGAGCCGGGCAGCCGGCGTCCCCGCGCCGATCGGGTCGATCTCCTGGCCGAAGCGCGGCAGGTGCTCGAGGATCATGCCCCAATCGCCGTGAAGCGTCGGATCGATCTTGGGCTCGACGGCAGCGGGACCGTGATCGTCGGCGGCGATGCGACGATGTTGCGCGAGATGATCGTCAATCTCGTGGACAACGCGCTCCGCTACACACCGGAAGGCGGGAGCGTGACGGTCCGTGTCGCCGAGGAAGGCGGGATGGCGCTACTTACCGTCTCCGACAACGGGCCGGGAATTCCGGCGGCGGAGCGGGAGCACGTCTTCGAGCGCTTCTATCGCATCGCAGGCTCGGAGGAACATGGCTCTGGCCTCGGCCTCGCCATTGTCCGAGAGGTCGCGGACAATGCCCGCGGGCGCGT
>JBQCEL010000117.1:0-5800 GCA_051960255.1 Rhizobiaceae bacterium | reverse complement strand
ACGCCGGGGGGCACGATCCTGATCGCCGCGCATCGGGCGATGGAATCGATCACGCTCGACCGGGGCGCGGCGCATCTCAAGGACGAGTTGATGCCGCGCTATGCAGAGCTGATCTATAACGGTTTCTGGTTCTCGCCCGAGCGCGAGATGCTGCAGGCGCTGATCGACAAGAGCCAGGAAGACGTTGAAGGCACAGTCCGGCTGAAGCTCTACAAGGGCAATGTCATCGTCACGGGACGCCAATCGCCGAAATCACTCTATTCCGATGCGCTCGTCACTTTCGAGGACGATCGCGGCGCCTATGACCAGAAGGACGCCGCCGGCTTTATCCGACTGAATGCGCTGAGGCTCAGGACGCTCGCCGCGCGGGACCGCAAAAACGGATAGGAGACAAGTGCCGATGCCGGTGAGCCGCCGACTCGCGCTTGTCTTTCCCGGCTTTGAGCCGCTGCCCGTCGAGGCGCATTGCGCCCGCTTCATCCGCGAGGCGAAGCGGACGGCGGAGGCCTATTCCATGGCGCTTTCCATGAGCGACCCCGTCTATTGCGAGGCGGGGCTTCGCACCGGTACGATCGCCGTCGATGCCGCGGGCGCTGGCTGGCACAGCCAGACCGAGGTCGTCGTCTACGGATTGGGCGACCTCAACGCCGCTTACGCGCAACGTAACCCGGTCGTTCGGCTGCTGTCCGGGCTTGCCGCGCTCGCCGACTTTGTCGTGACGGGGACGTTCTTCCGTTTCGTCTGGACAAGCTGGCGCTACAGCCTTTTCTTCCTCTACCCGCTGCTCACGCTTTTCGGCGTTCTGGCCATCGCGGTCGCGGTCGGCGTTTTCCTGCCGGTTCCAACGGCTATCCGGTGGGCCGTTGCGGCGCTGGCGTTCATCGGGCTCCTCTGGCTGGCGTCGAAGCGGATGTATTTCCTGCTGATGATGGACGATTGGGCGTTCGCGCGCGACATGGCAAGGGAAAGGCGGCCCGATGTGGCGGAGCGTATCGCCGCGGTCGCGGCCGACATGGAAAGACGATTGTCGGCGCCTCATCGGGAAGAAGTTGTTCTCGCCGCGCATAGTTTCGGCGCGATCACGGTGATGCTTGCGATGGCTTCATTGCTCTCGAAAGGGCGCAGCATGCGCGGCGTCGGATTGCTGACGGTCGGCTCCAGCCTGCTCAAGGTCGCGCTCCATCCTGCCGCTTCCCGGTTGCGGCAGGCTGTTGGCATGATCGCCAGCAGCCCGGTCGTATGGGTGGATTGCCAATCGCTTACCGACCCGATGAATTTCTATGGCAGCAAGCCTCTTCATACGCTTGGATTGGCCGAGGGACGGGAGGCGCGGACCATCCGTGTGCGGTTCCGGTCACAGCTGAAGCCGGAGACCTACCGCGCGATCAAGCACGATTTCTTTCGCGTCCACCGGCAGTTCGTCTATGGGGTCGAGAAGCGTAGTCCCTATTCCTTCCACGCCATTCTGTGCGGACCCGAGCCGTTCGCCGCCTTCGCCGAGCGCGGCAGGCTGGCGGAAAGCTGGCCGCCTTCCTGTAATATGGAAAAAGCCGGATGACGCTCGTTACCGCCGGGAAAATTGCGTGGGTCGTCCTCATCGTGGCCTGGTACGTCCTGAGACGGCCGTTCGAACGGCGCGCCAGGCGCGCCGGTCTGTCGCGCGACAACAAGAACGCCACGGAATGGGCGAGGCTTTCGGTCTCGACCCTGGGACTCGGCATCCTGCCCTTCATCTATGTCGTTTCGGGCTGGCCGCGCTCGCTTTCCTATCCGCCGCGTCCGACCCTGTTCGCGCTCGGCATCATCGCCGCGATCGGGGCGCTTATCCTGTTCCGGATGACCCACAAGGCGTTGGGAAAGATGTGGTCGGTGTCGTTGCAGCTGAAGCAGGATCACAAGTTGATAATGACGGGTATCTATCGCCATCTGCGGCATCCGATGTATTCCGCCTTCTGGCTGATGGCGGTCGCCCAGGCGCTCCTCCTGCCGAATCTGCTGGGCGGGCTTGCCGGACTGGTTGGCTTCGGGCTGCTTTTCGCGCTCAGGATCGGGCCTGAAGAACGCATGATGGAAGAGGCATTCGGTGAGGAATACAGGGCCTATCGCCGGCGTACCTGGCGCGTCATTCCATTTCTGTTCTGAGAGGCCGTTGAGAAATCCGTGAGGCTGCGGACATGCGGCCGCCGGTCACATTCTTATGAGCCTTGCTTTGCTGCAATTTTTTCGCGCGGCCGCTATAACGCCCTTCGCAGTTGCAATAACGAGATGGAAGTGCATCGTGCCTGTTGTTTCAAGAACCTTGGCCACGCTCATCTTCGGAGCGGCGGTCGCCAGTTTTCAGATCACAGCATCCTCCGCCGCACCGGCTCACAGAAATGAGACACACAAGCAGGCAAGCCGGCATCGTGCCCGGAAGGCGCCCATCCCTAAGCCTTCTCCGGTTCATGCAACGCCGGTTGTGGAATTCCCTGAACTGACCTGCGCCAAATATGGCAGGCCGATGGGCGTCGATGCGCCGCTAATCGCAAGCCGCGTGCGCAAGGGGGACCCCTACTATATCGAGTTCCGCTACCGCTTCTCCTACGCCATCATCTCCGGGCATATGTACGACGTGTTCGGCAGGCTCGATGCCAACGGCAATCCCATCACGCGTCAATATATCGGGCTCTTCCCGGACGGCGGGATTCTCGGCCTCTATGGCGGCGCTATTCTTCCGGTGCCGGCGGAGGTGCACCCGAGCGTCCGCGACTGCACTTACAAGCCGGGGGCGGCATACAGGGTCTCGTTGACGGCGAGCCAATATAGGGCGCTTCTCGCCAAGGTTCGCGCCGCGCTTGCCCATCCGCCGGTCTGGCAGATGGAAGCCTCCAACTGCAACCATTTTGCCGCCGGCCTCGGCTCCGTCGCCGGGTTGAGGCTCCCGGCGAACAGCCTCCTGCCGTCCTTTGCCTATATCCATGCCTTCATCCGCGCGAACGGCGACAGGGATACATCCGGCTGACAGCCGTCCGCAGAGTTGGTGGTGATCATCGGGGGAGAGAAAATGGCCGATGGATTTTCGGGGCCTGCTTTGTCGGGCATGGAGGCGCATGAAGTCGTCGCGCTCCTGAAGAAGGGCGAGGTTGCTCCCGCAGAACTTCTGGATGCGGCCTTCGCGCGGATCGCGGCGGTCGAGCCAGAGGTGAACGCCATTCCGACCCTTTGCGAAGAAAGGGCGCGGGAAGCCGCCAGATCGATCGGGGAAAAGCGCAGGACGAACGGAGAAGAACCGGGCTGGCTCGCCGGGTTGCCGATCGCCATCAAGGATCTCATGCCGGTGAAGGGCGTGCGCACCACTTATGGCACCATCGGTCTCAAGAATTTCGTGCCGGCGGAAAGCGATCCGCTGGTGGAAAAGCTCGAGGCGAGGGGCGCAATTATTATCGGCAAGACGAATACGCCCGAATTCGGCGCAGGCGGCAATACCTTCAACGAGGTCTTCGGCCGGACGCGCAATCCCTGGGACTTGCGCAAGAGCGCCGGCGGCTCCTCGGGCGGCGCCGCGGCGTCGCTCGCGACTGGCGAAGTGTGGCTCAGCCACGGCTCGGATCTCGGCGGTTCACTCAGGACGCCTGCCGCCTATTGCGGCGTCGTCGGGATGCGGCCGACGCCCGGCCGAGCCGGCGGAGCGGGACCGGCGAATGCGTTTGCGATCGAAAGCGTGCAAGGGCCGATGGCGCGAACGGTTATGGATACGGCGCTCTTCCTCGATGTCATGACGGGCTTCGATCCGCGCCAGCCTCTGTCGCTCGAAGCGCCGCGCGAGCCGTTCCAGGAAGCCGTGCGCCGCGCCTCGCCAAAGGTGAGGATCGCCTATGCTCCGGACCTTGGCGGCTTTGCGCCGGTCGAAAGGGAGATCGAGACGATCATGCGCGGCGCGCTCGAAAGAGCGGAGCGGTATGGCGCGACGGTCGAGGAAGCCTGTCCGCAACTCCCGGCCCTTTATGACACCTATATAACGATCCGTGCTGCAAACTGGGCAGCGGGTACGGGACGCTATCCCGAGGCCGTCCAGCGGCATTTCAAGCGCACCTTGGCGGAGAACATCGAACTCGGCCGGAACTTGCCGGCCGAGCGCATTTACGACGCGCAGCGCAACCGCTCCGTGCTTTACGCCAACATGCAGTCCTTTCTCGAAGGCTATGACGTGCTTGCCTGCGCGGTGGTCGGGCTGGAGCCGACGCTGGCGGAAGTCGAATATCCCACCTCTGTCGCGGGTGTGCCAATGGCCGATTATCTCGACTGGCTCCGCTTTTCCTTCCTTGCCACCACGACGGCGCTGCCGGCGCTGTCGCTTCCGGTCGGGTTCACCTCGAGCGGCATGCCGGTCGGAATCCAGCTCATCGGGCCGCCGCGCGGCGAAGCGAAACTGCTCGCCGTCGCCAAGGCGCTGGAGGATGTCGTCGGCTTTCGCGGCCGTACGCCGATCGACCCTCGCTTACCCTGATCAGCCGATCGTGCGCTCCAGGACGCCGATCCAGTTGCGCCAGGCGATCTTCTCGATCAGGTCCCGCCCAAAGCCATGAGCCTCCAGGGCGCTGATCAATTTCGGCAGGCCGGCGACGTCCCCGATTTCTCCGGGAATGATGGCGCCGTCGAAGTCGGAGCCGAGCCCGACATGGTCCTCGCCGAGCTTGTCGACGAGCGCGTCGATATGGCGGACCATGATGGCGAGACCGGTGTCGCGGTTCATCTGGCCATCCTCGCGCAGAAAGCTTGTCGCGAAATTGAGGCCGACCATGCCGCCGCTCTCGCGGATGGCGCCGAGCTGCCAATCGGTGAGGTTGCGCGCATGCGGGCAGATGGCATGCACGTTGGAGTGCGTGGCGACCAGCGGCGCGCCGCTCAGAGCCGCTACGTCGCGAAAGCCTTTCTCGTTCAAATGCGACAGATCAATGAGGATGTTCAGCCTGTTGCAGGTTTTAACCAGTCGCTTGCCCGCCTCGGTCAGGCCCGGCCCGGTATCCGGCGAGGAGGGGAAGCGGAATGGTACGCCTTCGGCGAAGATGTTCTTCCTGCTCCAGACCGGCCCGAGCGAACGCAGCCCGGCGGCATGAAGGGCCTCCAACAAGTTCAATTCCTCGTCCAGCGCTTCCGCGCCCTCGATATGGAACAACGCCGCGATCGATCCGCGCTCCATCGCGGCGCGGATGTCGGCGGCGCTGCGGCAGACGCTGAGCGCGCCGGCCGAAGCGCGCTCCAGCCGGAACAGGATCGCGGCCATGGCAAGCGTCGAGGCGAGCGCGTCGGAACGGGAAAGCTCCGGCGGCAGTTGGGCTTCCTTATTGTGCCGTGCGCGTGGCGCATCGGACATCTCGTTCCGCACAGGCGGCGGGAACATCGCGAAAAAGCCGCCGGCAAAGCTCCCGGCGCGCGCCCGCGGCAGGTCGATATGGGTTTTCTGATTGCCCCCCAGGAACAGCTTTTCCGGCGAGGGCTCGCCGCTCAGATAGAGTTTGAGGAGGAGGTCGTTGTGCCCGTCGAAGACGGGAACGGGTTCGGTCTGGTCCATTCTCGCGCGGCTCGTTCCGATGACGTTTCGTTATCTCTAGATGTTTGGTCCCGGCATTTGCTGGAGCGGATTGACGATGAACCGTTCGGGTTGTGAGGTCCATGCCTTGCAGATGAACTCGTAGGGCGTGAGGCCCTTGAGGGTTTTGAGCCTGCGGGCGAAGTTATAGGCTGCGACGAAGTCGGCGAGGTGTTGCCTGAGCTGATCGTGGCTCTCGTAGTAGAACCGTTTGACCGTGGCGTCCTTGAT
>JBQCEL010000116.1:0-2944 GCA_051960255.1 Rhizobiaceae bacterium | reverse complement strand
CGCAAGCTGCTCGATAGCTGGGCGGGTTCGCAGAAACTCATCTTCCTCGAGGAATTCCCCTACCAGACATCCCAGAAGACCACCGTCTATCCCGACGGCACGATCCTGCACGACATCCGCGTGCCGCTCGGATTCTGGGAGGCCAAGGATACCGCCGACAGGCTGGAAGAGGAGATCGAGAAGAAATTCCGGCGCGGCTACCCGCAGGACAATATCATCTTCGAGAATTCCGAGCGCGCTATCCTCTACCAGAACCGCCAGCCGGTGATGGAATGCGCCATGACCGACGTTTCGGCGCTGCTCAGGCTGCTCAACCTGTTCTTCTCCTATGAGCGGCAGGAGATCGCGGAATTCCGCAAGGCCGTCCAGCAATTCAGCGCCGACCTGCCGGCCGTGCTCGACGCTCTGCGCGGCAAGATCGACGCCGCCTATCGCGACAATGCCGGCTTCCGCGAAGCGGCGGGAAAATTCCTGCGGCACGCCAAGGACACGATCAACCCCTCGGTCGGCGAGGCCGATGTGCGCGAGATGCTGATCCAGCACATATTGACCGAGGAGATTTTCACCCACGTCTTCAACGAGGGCGATTTCCACCGCGAGAACAACATCGCGCGCGAACTCTATGCGCTGGAAGGAAAATTCTTCACCGGCGCGGTGAAGCGCGAGACGCTGCGCGCGTTGGAGCCCTACTATGCCGCCATCCGCGCCAACGCGGCGGCGATCAACAGCCATTCGGAAAAGCAGGCGTTCCTCAAGGTCATCTACGAGAATTTCTACAAGGTTTATAACCCGAAGGCCGCCGACCGGCTGGGCGTCGTCTATACGCCGAACGAGATCGTGAAATTCATGATCGAGGGCGCCGACTGGCTGACGCAGAAGCATTTCGGAAAGGCGCTGATCGATTCCAGCGTCGAAATCCTCGATCCGGCGACCGGCACCGGAACCTTCATCACCGAACTGTTGCAGCATTTCGCCTACGACAAGCGCAAGTTGGCGCAGAAATACAAAAACGAGCTGCACGCCAACGAGGTGGCGATCCTGCCCTATTACGTCGCCAATCTGAACATCGAGGCGACCTATTTCGGCATCACCGGCCAATATGCCGAATTCGAGAATCTGTGCTTCGTCGATACGCTGGACAATGTCGCCGGGCTCGGCATCCGCGCCGGTTACCAGCACGACATGTTCGCGGGCCTTTCGGACGAGAATATCGAGCGCGTGAAACGGCAGAACAAGCGCAAGATTTCCGTCATCATCGGCAACCCGCCGTATAATGCCAACCAGCAGAACGAGAACGACAACAACAAGAACCGCGAATACAAGCGTATCGACGAGTTGATCAAGTCGAGCTACATCCGGCTCTCCACCGCGCAGAAGACCAAGGTTTACGACATGTATGCCCGCTTCTTCCGCTGGGCGTCAGACCGGCTACACGATGACGGTGTGGTCGCGTTCATCACCAACCGCTCCTTCATCGATAGTCGAACCTTCGACGGGTTCCGCCGCGCCGTCCTGGAAGAGTTCAATGAGATTTACGTCATGGACCTCGGCGGCGACGTGCGCGCCAATCCGAAGCTGTCGGGCACGAAGAACAATGTCTTCGGCATACAGACCGGCGTGGCGATCTCCTTCATGGTCAAGCGTCACCGCCAGAAAGGCTGCAAGGTTTTCTACGCCCGCCGGCCGGAATACGACACGAAGGAGGACAAGCTGTCCTTCCTCGCCGGGATCAAGGCGTCGGACATTTCATGGGAAAGGATCGAGCCCGACAAGAACGCCAACTGGATTAATCTGACGGACAATGATTGGGACGATCTGATTCCAGTCGCGGACAAGAAGACGAAGGTTGCGAAGGGGAAGGCGCAGGAAAGGGCGATATTTCGGTTGTTTTCCTTGGGCGTGTCCACCAACCGAGACCAGTGGATGGTTTCTGAGGAGGATGAAACCCTCTTGGCAAAGATGGCTTATCTGCACTCGCGCTACGAATTTGCGCGCGAACACGGCGATGCGCTCGGTTCGGACGTCAAGAATTCAAGAAATTTAACGCGGCGGCTTAGGTCTGGACTACGTGGCAAGGTGAGTCGGTCAGCCATAGCCGACACCTTATATAGGCCATTCGTTAAGCGACGCATCCACAACTCGGAACTCTACATTGATGAGCGTGGCTCGTGGAGCTACACCTTTCCCAAGGGACGAGAGAATCGCTGCCTTGCGTTGCTGCGAGGAGAACGGCAGAGTTTCTCGCTAGTTGCGGCCTCCGCTGTACCCAATTTGAATCTGTATTCAGCGGACCCGGCATCTTATTTGCCTCGCTACCGCTACACCGCCGCCGGCGAGCGCATCGACAACATCACCGATTGGGCGCTGAAGGAATTCCAGAGGGCGTATGGCCCCTTCGGCACGGCCGCTTCGCGGCCGGCTCAGGACGACGACCGCGGCACGCCGGCGCCCGCTGGTGAAGACGGGGCGGCGGAGCGCGTGATCTCCCCCCTTGTGGGGGAGATGGGCGGCAGCCCAGAGGGGGGCGCTGTCCCGCAAGCCTCTCCGGCCAACATCGCGCTCGCCAACCGGGAAGGCGGGCGCTCTACGTTGCCCCCCTCTGCCCTGCCGGACATCTCCCCCACAAGGGGGGAGATCAGCCTTCATCGGCGTCCAGCTCCCACAAGCGGGGAGATCAGCCGGCCGCAACGTGGCCGCTCCCTCACCAAGGACGACATTTTCCACTACGTCTATGGCGTGCTGCACGACCCGGTCTATCGCGAGAAATACGCGCTGAATCTAAAGCGCGAATTCCCGCGCATCCCGTTCTATCCGGATTTTTGGCGCTGGGCGGGATGGGGCGAAAGGCTGATGAAGCTGCATATCGGCTATGAGGAGGTCGAGCCTTGGCCGCTCGAGCGGTTCGACACGCCGGACGAGAGAGCGATGGCTGCCGGCATTTCGC
>JBQCEL010000115.1:0-4794 GCA_051960255.1 Rhizobiaceae bacterium | reverse complement strand
CGCATCAAGAAAACGAAGCTCTCCAAGGAGGCGCGCGAGAAAGCGAATGCCGAGTTGAAGAAGCTGAAGTCGATGTCGCCGATGTCGGCGGAAGCGACCGTCGTGCGAAACTATCTCGACTGGCTCCTGTCGATCCCGTGGAACAAGAAATCGAAGCTCAAGCATGACCTGAACTACGCCCAGGAAGTGCTGGACGCCGATCATTTCGGCCTCGACAAGGTCAAGGACCGGATCGTCGAATATCTCGCCGTCCAGAGCCGCCAGAACAAGCTGAAAGGCCCGATCCTGTGCCTCGTCGGTCCTCCCGGCGTCGGCAAGACCTCGCTCGGCAAGTCGATCGCCAAGGCGACCGGACGCGAGTTCGTGCGCATGGCGCTCGGCGGCGTCAGGGACGAGGCCGAGATCCGCGGCCACAGGCGGACCTATATCGGCTCGATGCCCGGCAAAGTCATCCAGTCGATGCGCAAGGCCAAGAAGTCCAATCCGCTCTTCCTGCTCGACGAGATCGACAAGATGGGCATGGATTTCCGCGGCGATCCGTCTTCGGCACTGCTGGAAGTGCTCGATCCCGAGCAGAACAACTCGTTCAACGATCACTATCTGGAGGTTGATTACGATCTCTCGAGCGTGATGTTCGTGACGACGGCCAATACACTGAACATCCCGCCGGCCCTGATGGACCGCATGGAGATCATCCGTATCGCCGGATACACGGAGGACGAGAAGGTTGAAATCGCCAAGCGGCATCTGCTGCCAAAAGCCATCAGGGATCACGCGCTTCAGCCGAAGGAGTTCTCGGTTTCGGACAGCGCTCTGCTGGAAATCGTGCGCACCTATACGCGGGAAGCCGGCGTGCGCAATTTCGAGCGCGAACTGATGAAACTCGCCCGCAAGGCCGTGACGGAGATTGTCCGGACCAAGAAGAAGTCGATCAAGATCACCGAGAAGAATCTCGCTGATTACCTTGGCGTGCCGCGCTTCCGCTTCGGCCAGGTCGAGGGCGAGGATCAGATCGGCGTCGTGACGGGCCTTGCCTGGACCGAGGTTGGCGGCGAGTTGCTGACGATCGAGGGCGTTATGATGCCCGGCAAGGGCAAGATGACCGTTACCGGCAATCTGAAGGATGTGATGAAGGAATCGATTTCGGCGGCGGCCTCCTATGTCCGCTCCCGCGCGATCGATTTCGGCATCGAGCCGCCGCTGTTCGACAAGAAGGACATCCACGTCCATGTTCCGGAGGGCGCGACCCCGAAGGACGGACCTTCCGCGGGTGTCGCCATGGCGACGGCGATCGTCTCGGTAATGACCGGCATTCCCGTCCGCAAGGATGTCGCCATGACCGGCGAGATCACGCTTCGTGGTCGTGTCCTGCCGATCGGCGGACTGAAGGAGAAGCTGCTTGCCGCGTTGCGTGGCGGCATCAAGAAAGTGCTGATCCCGGAGGACAACGCCAAGGATCTGGCGGAAATCCCCGACAATGTGAAGAGCGGAATGGAAATCATTCCGGTCGCACGGGTTGGCGAGGTGCTGCGTCACGCGCTGGTCAGGATGCCGGAACCCATCGAATGGACGCCTCCAGAAGACAAGGTTGCCACGCCTGTCGAAAAGCGGGGCGAGGCAGGCCAGCAGACAGTCGCGCACTAGGATCGCCTGCTAAAAGCCGACAAATGACGAAAGGCCGGGCCTCGCGCCCGGCTTTTCTGTGAAAAAAGCCGGAAACCTGCTCTTTTTCAAGCTTGCGCGATGCGTCATAGCTTGGTTGAAGGAGAAGTTGTTTCTAATGTGGCGCGTCTCCGGCGAGTCGTTTGTGCCGGTCTCCGCAGGAAGGGGTGTTTGGATGAACAAGAATGAATTGGTATCCGCGGTGGCTGACAAAGCCAGCCTCGAGAAAGGCAAAGCCCAAGCGGCGGTCGACGCAGTGTTTGCGGTCATCACCGAGGAGTTGAAAAAGGGAGGGGACGTTCGTCTCGTCGGTTTCGGAAATTTTTCCGTCACCAAGCGGGCTGCGTCCACTGGCCGTAATCCGCAGACCGGCGCCGCGGTGAACATTCCGGCGCGCAATGCGCCGAAATTCGCTGCCGGCAAAGGATTGAAGGATGCTGTGAACTAAGCCTGGAACTCATATAGTCGCGCCGAAACGGCGTGAGGCTATTCGTTCAAGCATCGCGTATGGCGTCGAAAGTTTTCCTTTTCGGCGCCATACGCGATTTGTCTGTTCTGCATTTTTTTCCTGCTGGAAGGTCCAGGACAGGGAAAGACGCTGAAACGTTCACCGTTTTCTCGATTTCTTTTCGACACGAGAGCGCCGCGTTTGCGGCTGACTCTTATCAAGTCAAGAAAGTGCCGGTCATCTTGTAGTTGTCGATGTAAGCGGCGAGGAAGGCGTCGTCGTTTGCATATTGCCCGATCAGGTCCGGATGGGCCGATTCATACGCGGCGACATTGAAAGGATCGGCGCTGCGACCCTCGTTGAGTCCATGATTGATATAGTGGGTAGCGCCGGCGTCGCCGTTGGCGCCGAATGCATTCATCAAATAGGTGTAGCCGGCGATGTAATCCAGTCCGTCGAAACTGGTAGAGCGACCCTCGTGGTTGCCATACTGGATGAAATGCTCAGCGCCGGCCTGCTCGTTGGCGCCGAAGGCATTGATGAGATCCTTGTAGCTGGCGATGTAGTCGAGGCCATCGAATGTCGTCGTGCGGCCCTCGTTGACGCCATATTCAATATAATGGGTAGCGCCAGCGTCGCCGTTGGGGCCGAAAGCATGGATCAAATCACCGTAACTGGCAATATAATCCAGGCCGTTGAAACCCGTCGTGCGGCCCTCGTGGTAGCCATACTGGATGAAATGCATCGCGCCGTCGTCGAGCATCGCTTTCTCGGAGCCCGCATTCTTGAACGCGTCGATGAGGTCGCCATAGCTCGCGACGTAGTCGAGACCGTCGAAAGTATCCGGACGATGCTCGATTGTTTCGCGTGAATTGTACCAGTTTTGCATCTCTTGCTGGTTTATGCCGAAGGCGTTGATCAGATCGCCATAGCTCGCTTCGAGATTGGGCAAGTCGATGAAATTGTAAGGACCTGTCACATCGCCGCTATGGGCGATGTCATTGGCGTGGCTTGCGAGGATGTAGTTGGGAATATGCGATTTCCCAGCATTGTCTGTAATGACCTCGTCACCATTCGCCAGAAGGGTCCCGAGGCTGACCTCGAAGGTAGTGTCCCAATACTGCCAAGGTTCCGTCCCCCAAGGATTACGGAGTTCCAGCATTCCAGTCATGCTGTCGTAGCCATAGACCACGAAAGAGTGGTCGGGCACTAACATGTCGTTGCCGGACGGGTCATGGGTAGCTGTATTGGAATCTACGATCACATCGTCATGAGCCGCAAGGTCGGAAACAATGGTCTGCAGCACGGCGTCCGTCGTCTCGCCGGAGACGTAATTGGTCCCAACTACAGAAGCATTCATCGTATAATCGGACCATGTACTGCCGCTGGCCTCGAAGGAGTGGAGGATTGTCGCTCCCGTGAGGGCTTCGAGGGAATAAACTGGCCAGCCGCCATTGCCGATTGTGCTGTAGGAATTGCCGTCATCGACCGAAGAATTGCCGGTAGAGAGATTGATTGACTGGAGTTGCGCGTAGGCTTTTTCGGCCAGACTCGCCCATATATCCGTGCCGTGATTGAATTGCGCGCCACCGTTGGCGAGTTCGGTATTGACAGTGACATATTCCGGATTGCCATTGTAATAAAAGCGAACGCCATAGGTGCCGTCGCCGTTGGACGTGAACATGGACGAAATCTGCGATGGATCCTCACAGGCGACCGCGCCGCAAGCGGCGAGAAAAAAGCAATCTCCCAGATCGCCCTGGTTGACGTCGTCGACCGAAGGGCCCGAAGGGCCAAAAAGCGGGCTGTTGACCGCGGAATGATTGATCGTGAAGGGTTGGCCCCCGCCGCTCTCCGTCATATCGACATAGGAACTGGGCAGGTCGGTCCCGGAAAACCATTTGCCGATCAGTTCGGACAACTGCGTTTCAGTTGCGCCGACGGCGAGATCGCCGAGCGTGACGGAACTGACCGCGCCGCCGGTCCACGTGGCATTCCCAGGGTTGCCATTCACCAATGCATCGAAAACATAGGACAGATATCCGGAAGTCGTCACGCCGTTGCCGAGATTGGCGGCGATCGTCTGTAGATCGGCGAATTCATTGGCGGCCAGCGTCGAAGTCGGCGACAAGGTTGCATCGAGGTCATGGAGCAGTTTGGCCAGTCCGGATTCCGTCACGACGTCATCGATAATGGCCGCGGACATATCCGTCGCGATCGAGGCGGTGCTTAGTGAAGAAATCCAGGATGGCGTCGCGACCGACGCCGCAGACTGAAGCGCATTTCCGGTAGACAGATAGATGTCGCCCGCCATCTTAGTCCCCCAATCTAACGCCAAGATAGAGCAACCTTAGATTGTCACAAAACGACACGGTTATCAACGAGATATTCAGTCCCGGCATTGACGGTTGGTCGATCGGTTTCTGAAGACACGCCCATCTACAGGCATCTATCAACTCGAAGATCGACTTCGGCAGGCGTGAGTGCGGCGGCAGCCTGTTTGTCGAAATTCCATGATACGAACTACCTGTATGGTATCGAGCCATAAGATTGTTTTTGGTGGGCGATGACGGGCTCGAACCGCCGACATCTTCGGTGTAAACGAAGCGCTCTACCAACTGAGCTAATCGCCCGGTGCGCTTCCGTTTAAGCGCTCGGGTGGCCCGCCGCAAGGGAAATTCTCT
>JBQCEL010000114.1:0-16356 GCA_051960255.1 Rhizobiaceae bacterium | reverse complement strand
TGGCGGTAATAGCTCAAATTGTCGAGGCCGCGCAGCGAAAGAATCGGACCGCCCCGGTCGCCCTCGCCGGTATGGTTGAAGACGACATCGAGGATGACGCCGATGCCGGCCTTGCGCAACGTGGCTACGGTTCGGCGCAGCTCCGGCAGCCCGCCCGGCGCAAGGCGGGGGTCGAGCGCCATGAAGGTGACGGGGTTGTAGCCCCAGCCATTCTTCAGGCCGAGCGGCCGGAGATGGCGCTCGTCGATCCAGGCGGCGATTGGCATCAATTCGACGACGTTTACCTTCAGGCTTGTCAGATAATCCACCATCAGGGGGTGGGCGAGAGCGCCGATCGTGCCACGCTTTTCCTCGGGAATACCCGGATGCCGCTTGGTGAAGGCCTTGACCTGCAGCTCGTAAATCAAGCCGCCGGGGCGGAAAAGCGGCGGCAGGACCGGCGATGGCTCGGGAAGCGTCGTCACGATCCCTTTCGGCACCAGGGAAGCGGTATCGCCGCTGTTACCCCGCCGCGCGGAGAGGCGCGGATCATAAGAATAGGGCCGGTCGACCGCCAGCGCATAAGGATCGACCAGGAGCTTGTCCGGATCGAACCAGAGGCCGCGCGAGGGATCATATTCGCCGTCGGCCCGCAAGCCATAGCGCGCGCCGGCGGCCAGGCCGGGCACCGAAACTGAAAAGAAGCCGTCCTCGCGCCGTTCAAATGCGAGGCGCTCCAGTTCCCGGTCGCCGATATCGTCGAACAGGCAAAGCTCGATTTTCGCCGCCGTGCGTGAGGCGACGGTGAATGTCACGCCCTCATCCGTGACGACCGCCCCCAAAATGCCCTCTTGCCGCAATCGTCCCCCCGCGGCTTCAGGTGATGACGGAGGGCTTGTCGCGGCCCGTATGAGCGCGGATGCCGGCGATTTCGTCGGCGGCCGCAATCAGGTCCGCGAGCGCTTTTTGCGTGTCGAGGCCATGCCGCGCCGGGTCGGGCTCATAACGTTCGACATAAAGCCTGATCGTGGCGCCCTCGGTGCCGGTGCCGGACAGGCGGAAGACGATGCGCGACCCGCCTTTGAACAGGACGCGAATGCCCTGGTTGCGGCTGACCGAATGATCCACCGGATCGCGATAGGAAAAATCGTCCGCCTTGTCGATGGTGTCGCCTCTGAAGGTTTTCCCCGGTAAGCCGGCGAGTTTGGCGTTCAGATCGTCCATCAGCCTGTTCGCCTTCGCGGCTTCCACCGCCTCATAGTCGTGGCGTGTGTAATAGTTGCGGCCATAGGTCGCCCAATGGTCTGTGACGATTTCCTTCACACCCATGCCGCGCGCGGCGATGATGTTCAGCCAAAACAGCACGGCCCACAAGCCATCCTTCTCGCGGATATGGTTGGAGCCGGTGCCGAAACTCTCCTCGCCGCAGAAGGTCGCGAGCCCCGCGTCGAGAAGATTGCCGAAGAATTTCCAGCCGGTCGGCGTCTCATAGGCGCCGATGCCGAGTTTGTCGGCCACGCGGTCGGCCGCGGCGCTGGTCGGCATGGAACGCGCGATTCCCGCCAATCCCCTGCGGTAGCCCGGCGCATGATGGGCGTTGGCGGAAAGGATCGCCAGCGAATCCGACGGGGTGACGAAGATGCCGCGTCCGACGACCATGTTGCGGTCGCCGTCACCGTCGGAGGCCGCGCCGAAATCGGGCGCATCATCCGACATCAGGAGATCGTAGAGGTGCTTGGCATGGACCAGATTGGGATCCGGGTGATGACCGCCGAAATCGGGTAGAGGATGGAAATTCCTGGCGGTTCCGTTCGGCGCGCCAAGGCGGCGCTCGAAGATTTCCTTGGCGTAGGGGCCAGTCACGGCATGCATGGCGTCGAAGACCATGCGGAAGCCCGAACGGAAAAGCTTTTCGATCGCATCGAAATCGAAAAGCGTCTCCATCAGATCCGCATAATCAGTGACCGGGTCGATAATGTCGACCATCATTCCGCCCGCCGTCACCTTGGCGATCGTACCGATGTCGATATCGCCGAAATCCTCGATCAGATAACGCTCGATCGCCTTCGAGCGCGCGAAAATGGTCTCCGTCACTTTCTCGGGAGCGGGGCCGCCATTGCCGATATTGTATTTGATGCCGAAATCCTCTTTCGGCCCGCCCGGATTGTGGCTGGCCGAAAGGATGATGCCGCCGAAGGCCTTGTTCTTGCGGATGAGGTGCGAAGCCGCAGGGGTCGAGAGAATGCCATCCCTGCCGACGATGACCCGGCCAAAGCCGTTCGCCGCCGCCATCTTGACGGCGATCTGGACGACCTCCTTGTTGAAATAGCGGCCGTCGCCGCCCAGGACCAGCGTCTCGCCCTTATAGCCTTCGAGCGAATCGAAGATCGATTGCAGGAAATTCTCGACATAGTGCGGCTTCTGGAATTCGGGAACCTTCTTGCGCAGTCCCGATGTGCCGGGCTTCTGATCGTCGAACGGCTTGGTAGCGACCGTCTTTATCATGGAGCGTCATCCTCCGTTGATGAGCGAGCGATAGAGCGCGGCGTAGAGACCGGCGCTTCTCGACCAGGAAACATCGGCTTTCATGCCTTGCGTCTGCAAGGATAGCCATGTCTTTCGATCTTCATAGATAGTCGCGGCGCGCCTGACGGCGTGTTCAAGCGCGCCGGCGTCCGAGGAGGCGAATTGGAAACCCGTGGCGACGCCGGCCGTGAGCGCCGCCTCATTGGCGTCGATGACCGTATCGGCAAGCCCCCCTGTCCGCGCCACGATCGGCACGCAACCATAGCGGAGGCCATAAAGCTGGGTCAGGCCGCATGGCTCGAAACGGGAGGGAACGAGGATTGCGTCCGCGCCGCCCTGAATCAGATGCGAAAGCCGTTCGTCATAGCCGATAACCACGCCGACACGGCCGGGATGCCGCGCCGCTGCCGTATGAAGCGCGCTTTCAAGCGCCGCATCTCCGGAGCCGAGGATTGCCAGCCGCGCGCCGGCCGCGACGATGCCGTCGAGCGCCGCGGCCAGCATGTCGATGCCCTTCTGCCAAGTCAGGCGGCTGACCAGCGAAAAGATCGGGCCGTCATCTTCGGCGAGGCCGAAGCGCTCTTCCACCGCCCTTTTGTTAGCCTTCCGCTTGTCGATCGTCTGCGGGCCATAGGTCTGGACGAGGTGATCGTCCTTGCCGGGATTCCATATGTCGATGTCGATCCCGTTGACGATGCCGTGCAAATCCGCCGCTCGCGCGTTGATCAAGCCTTCGAGGCCCATCCCGAAACCGGGCGTCCGAATTTCCTGAGCATAGGTCGGGCTGACGGTCGTGAGCGCGCTTGCCGATTGCAAGCCGGCCTTGAGGAAGCCGACGCCGCCATAATATTCGACGCCGTCGATGGAAAAGGCGGTGTCTGGCAGACCAAGCCCCCTGAAGATCGAAGCCGGGAACTGGCCCTGGAATGCCAGATTGTGCACCGTCATGACCGATGGACACTTCGCGCCGTCATAGCGAAGATAGGCGACGGCCATTCCCGCTTGCCAGTCATGGGCGTGGAGGAGATCGGGTTTCCAGTCCTTGACGACGCCGCGCGCCACATCCGCCGCCACCCGACCGAGAGCGGCGAAGCGCCGCCAATTGTCCGGCCAATCCGGCCCTGTGGATTCCGCATAGGGTCCGCCGGCGCGATCGAACAAATGCGGCGCGTCGAGCAGCATAAGGTCAAGGCTGAAGGCTCTTCCGCGGACGATCGAGGCGGGTCCGCCGAAAAGCGATTCATAGCCATGGACTGCCGCTTTTTTCTCCAACCGGGGAAGCAGCCCGGGATAGGCCGGCAGGATGGTGATCGTCTCGACGCCATGGCCGGAAAGCGCAGGCGGAAGAGCGGCCACGACATCCGCCAGGCCTCCCGTCTTGACGAGCGGAAAAACCTCCGACGCAACGGACAGAACCTTCATCTATTATTGTTCCATCCGGTCGATCATTTCCTGCGTGATGAGGCAGACGCCCTTGTCCGTCCTGCGAAAACGCCTGGCGTCGAGTTCCGCATCCTCTCCGACGATCAGGCCCTCGGGGATGTGCACCCCGCGGTCAATGACGACGCGGCTCAATTGCGCATTGCGGCCTATGAAGCAATCCGGCAAGACGACGGCCTCGTCAAGCGAGGAGAAGGAATTGATGCGCGCCCCGCTGAAGATCAGGCTGCGCCGGAGCGACGCTCCCGAAACGATGCAATCGCCCGCAACGAGGGAGGAAACGGCGCGACCGCGCCGGCCCTCCTCGTCATGGACGAATTTTGCCGGCGGCCTGATTTCGGCATAGGTCCATATCGGCCAGTTGCGATCGTAAATGTCGAGTTCGGGCGTGACATCCGTCAGGTCGATATTGGCTTCCCAATAGGCGTCGACGGTTCCCACGTCGCGCCAATAGGCCTCCCGCTCGAAGCTCGAACGCACACATGATTTGGCGAAGCGGTGGGCGACGGCTTTGCCGTTGGCGACGATGTAGGGGATGATGTCCTTACCGAAATCGTGGCTGGACTGAGGGTTAGCCGCGTCGCGGCGCAGTTCTTCCATCAGGAATTTCGTACGGAAGACATAGATGCCCATGGAGGCAAGCGCGAAATCGGGCCTGTCGGGCATGCCGGGCGGATCGGCCGGCTTTTCGACAAAAGCGATGATGTTGTCGTTCTGGTCGACATGCATGACGCCAAAGCCGGTGGCGTCCAGTCTGGGTACTTCCAGGCATCCGACAGTGACGTCGGCGCCGAAATCGACATGCTGGCGCAGCATGATTTCGAGATCCATCTTGAAGATATGGTCGCCCGCCAGGATCACCATGTACTCTACGCCGTAGTCCTGGATGATATCGATGTTCTGGAAGACGGCGTCGGCGGTTCCCTCATACCATTGGGTTTCGGAAACGCGCTGGCTTGCCGGCAGGATGTCGAAGCTCTCGTTGCGCTCCGGCCGGAAGAAGTTCCAGCCACGCTGGAGATGCCGGATCAGGGAGTGCGCCTTATATTGGGTCGCGACGCCGATGCGGCGGATGCCCGAATTCAGCGCATTGGAAAGCGCAAAATCGATGATGCGGGTCTTGCCGCCGAAATAGACGGCGGGTTTCGCCCGCCGCGCCGTCAGTTCGGCGAGGCGGCTGCCGCGGCCCCCGGCCAGCACATAGGCCATGGCGTCACGCGCCAGCGGCTGGCTCCTTGTCAAGTCCGTCATTCGACCCTCCCTCTTGGCCGGCTCCCTCAGGTCTCTCCGGCGGAATCATATTGCAGGAAAATGGTGGCGAGCGGCGGCAGCAACACTTTCGCCCCAATCCCTTTCCCATCCTGAACGGCTGTGACGGCTCCGGCGTTGCCCATGCCGCTGCCGCCATAATCCTGTGCATCCGTATTAACGATTTCGCGCCAGCGGCCCGCGGTCGGCAAGGGGATATGGTAATCATAGCGCGGCACAGGCGTGAAATTCGATATGACCGCCACCGGCGCGGCATCCGGCGCCTTTCTGAGCCAGGCGAAAACGGAATTTTCGTGATCATCCACGACCAGCCACGAGAAACCCTCTGGCTCGCAGCCGCGGGCATGAAGCGCCGGCCTTTCGCGATAGGCGCGGTTCAGGTCGCGGAGCAGCCGGCGAACGCCTTCATGCGCGGGGTATCCAAGGAGGTTCCAATCGAGCGCCCGCCCCTCGTTCCACTCTGACCGCTGGGCGAATTCCTGGCCCATGAAGAGCAGTTTCTTGCCGGGATATCCCCACATAAACGCATAATAGGCGCGCAGATTGGCGAATTTCTGCCAGTCATCGCCCGACATCTTGCCGATCAGCGATCCCTTGCCGTGCACGACCTCGTCATGGCTGAGCGGCAGGACGAAATTCTCGCTGAAGGCGTAAAGCAGACCGAAGGTGATGTCGTCGTGATGGAAACGGCGGTAAATGGGCTCGCGCGCCATATATTGCAGCGTGTCGTGCATGAAGCCCATGTTCCATTTGAAGCCGAAGCCAAGCCCGCCTTCATGGACGGGCTGCGAAACCTTCGGCCATGATGTCGATTCCTCGGCAATCGTCATGATGCCGGGGTGCGTGCCGTAAACCGCCTTGTTCATCTCCTGCAGGAAATGGACGGCCTCCCAATTCTCGCGCCCGCCCTTGTCGTTCGGGATCCACTCGCCTTCCTTGCGCGAATAATCGAGGTAGAGCATCGAAGCGACCGCATCCACGCGCAGCCCGTCCACATGGTATTTCTCGGCCCAGAAGAGCGCGTTGTTGACGAGATAGGAGAGAACCTCGCGGCGGCCGAAATTGTAGATCGCCGTATGCCAATCAGGATGGAAGCCCTTGCGCGGGTCGGCATGTTCGTAAAGCGCGGTGCCGTCGAAGCGCGAAAGCCCATGCGCGTCGGTTGGGAAATGCGCCGGCACCCAATCGAGGATGACGCCTATCCCCGCCCTGTGCGCGCCATCGACGAAGCGCGCGAAGCCCTCCGGCGGGCCGAAGCGCGCCGTCGGCGCATAAAGCCCCGTCGTCTGGTATCCCCAGGACTGGTCGAGCGGATGCTCCATGACCGGCAGGAATTCAATATGGGTGAAGCCTATATCGACGACATAGGGGATGAGGCGTTCGGCGAGTTCGTCCCAGGAGAGGAAAGAGCCGTCATCGCGGCGCTGCCATGAGCCTGCATGGACCTCATAGATCGCAATGGGCGAACGGCGCGCGTCGGCATTCCTCCAATAGGTGCGGTGTGCCTCATCGCCCCATTCGTGTCCCAGAGGCCAGTCCGTCAGCGACGCCGTGGCGGGCCTCAACTCGCCGCGGAAGGCGAAAGGATCTGCCTTGAGCGGCAGGTTCTCACCGTGCGGCCCGACGATCTCGAATTTATAGGGCGCGCCGGCCTCGATATCGGGGATAAATATCTCCCAGATTCCCGTATCGACGCGGCGGCGCATGACATGGCGGCGGCCATCCCAGTCGTTGAACTGGCCGACCACGGAAACGCGCCTGGCGTTCGGCGCCCAGACGGCGAAGTGAACGCCTCTGGCGCCCTGATGGTCGATGATGTGGGCGCCCATCTTGTCGAAGAGCCTAAGATGCGAGCCCTCGGCGATATAATAATCGTCCATGGGGCCCAGCACCGGCCCGAAGGAATAGGGATCGGTGATCCACCATTCGCCGTCGGCATTGCCTGCCTTCAACCGCAGAGGCTGGCGTCTGTCGAGGCGAAGAACGCCGTCGAAAAAACCCGCATCGTCGCGCCGGGCAAGCTCGCCCAGTTCCTCGCCGGCAAGCGTAAAGGCAGTCACAGCCTCCGCATGAGGAACGAAGCACCGCGCAATGAAACGGCCCCTTTCCTCCTGAAGCCCGAGAACCGCGAACGGATCGCTATGATTGCCGGCGATGATGGCCTCGATATCGGCGACCGTCGTCAGGGGCAGCATTTTATCGGTGGGCTGTTTTCGGGCGCGAGGCATGAAACTCCGATCAATCGTTCCCGTGAAAGACGGTCACTATGTCATGGCTTGGCAGGGACGTTCCATATCTCTGCGGCATATTGGCGGATCGTCCGGTCGGAGGAGAACCAGCCAACATTGGCGGTGTTCCTGATCGCCATGCCGTTCCATTTCGCCTTGTCGTTCCAGATGTCGTCCACACGCCGCTGCGCCGCGCTATAGGCATCGAAATCGGCCGCGACCATGAACCAGTCATTCTCGTAGAGGCCAGCGATGAGATTGCGGTAGCGATCGCGGTCGTCCGGCGAGAAAACCCCGGACGCGATCGCAGAAAGCGCCTGCTGCAATTCTGGCGAAGCCTCGATGAGCGCGCTGGGTTGATATCCATTCAAGCGGCGCTCGGCCACTTCTCTGGCGGTCAGGCCGAAAATCAGAATGTTGTCATCGCCGACGCGCTCCTTGATCTCGATATTCGCCCCGTCCAGCGTGCCGATGGTGATCGCGCCATTCAATGCGAATTTCATGTTCCCGGTTCCCGAGGCTTCCATGCCCGCCGTCGAAATCTGTTCGGAAATGTCGGCCGCCGGAATCATGATCTCCGCCGTGCTGACATTGTAGTTCGGCACGAACACGACCCTCAAAAGCCCCCTCACCGCCGGATCGCGGTTGATGACGCGGGCGATGTCATTGGCGAGCTTGATGATGAGCTTGGCGTTGTGATAGCTCGGCGCCGCCTTGCCGCCGAAGAGCTTCACCCTCGGCGTCCAGTCCCTTTCCGGATGGGAGCGGATCTGGTCATAGAGCGCGACAGTCTCGATGATGTTGAGCAATTGCCGCTTGTATTCGTGGATGCGCTTCACCTGCACGTCGAAGATCGCGGCCGGGTCGATCCTGATTGCAAGCCGTTCGGCCACCAGCCTCGCAAGCCGTTCCTTGTTGGAGCGTTTCACCGCGGCGAAGGCTTCCTGGAAGGTCGGATCATTGGAATAGGCATTCAGATCCGACAGCGCCTCCGTGTCGTCCATGAAGCGGTCGCCGATCGTCTCCCTGATCAACGAGAAAAGGCCGGGATTGCACTCCATCAGCCAGCGCCGCGGCGTGATGCCGTTGGTCTTGTTGTTAATACGGTCCGGATAGAGCTGATGGAGATCGGCGAACACCGTCTGCTTCATCAGTTCGGTGTGAAGGGCCGAGACGCCATTGATCGAGTGCGAACCGACAAAGGCGAGGTTGCCCATGCGCACCCTGCGCTCGCCGCCTTCCTCGATCAGGGAGATATTGCGAATCTTCTGGTCGTCGAAGCCGCCATTGCGAGCCTCCCTCAGCACCGCCGCATTGATGGCGTAAATGATCTGCATGTGGCGCGGCAGGAGATGCTCGAACATGGAAAGCTGCCAGCTTTCCAGCGCTTCGGGCAGGAGCGTGTGGTTCGTGTAGGCGATAGTCCCCTTCGTAAGGCGCCAGGCCGTCTCGAAATCGAGGCCATGGACGTCCATCAGAAGCCGCATCAATTCCGCGACCGCGATTGAAGGATGCGTATCGTTCAGGTGGATCGCCGCCTTTTCCGGCAACGAGGTCAGGTCGCCATATTGATAGATGTGGCGCTGGATGACGTCCTGCAGCGAGGCGCTGGTGAAGAAATATTCCTGCCTGAGCCTGAGTTCCTGCCCGGCGGCGCTGGAATCGGCGGGATAGAGCACGAGCGACAGGCTCTCCGCCTTGTTGCTCTCCATCAACGCGCCGATATGGTCGCCGGCGTTGAACTTGTCGAGCAGGATCGGATCGACGGGCATCGCGGACCAGAGCCTCAGCGTATTGACGCGCCGGCCGCGCCAGCCGACCACCGGCGTGTCATAAGCGACGGCAAGAACGCGTTCCTGCGGTTTCCAGACGTGCCGTTCCTCCATCCCGTCAGCCGACGTGACCAGTTCCACCGTGCCGCCATAGCCGATCTCGAAGGAACGTTCGCGCCGCTCGAATTCCCAAGGGTCGCCATGGCTCAGCCAAGTCTCGGGAAGCTCGACCTGCCAGCCGTCCGAAATCTCCTGGCGGAACATGCCGTTGGTGTAGCGGATGCCGTAGCCATGAGCGGGGATATCGACGGTCGCCATCGATTCCATAAAACAGGCGGCGAGGCGCCCGAGGCCGCCATTGCCGAGCGCGGCGTCTGGCTCCAACGCGGCGATTTCGTCGAGATCGACATCAAGCGAGGCGAGAGCTTCGCGGAACCGCTCCATCAATCCGAGATTGGAAATGGAATCCGTCAGCAGGCGGCCGATCAGGAACTCGAGCGAAAGGTAGAAAACGCGCTTGTCGCTTTGCTGGTACGCCCTTTTTGTCGAAGCGACCCAGCGTTCGACCATGCGGTCGCGGACGACGCGGCTCGTCGCGGAAAGCCAGTCATACGGGGTTGCCACGGTCGGGTCCTTGCCGACCCGGTACGTCAGGGCTGAAAGGATTTCACGGGCGAGCGACTTTGCGTCTGTCGGCCGGTCCGAGGCGGGCGCAAGATCAGGTTTTGCCTCGATATTCATAAATACTCTCCATGTCACGCATCCTGACGGCTTACAGCGCCAGGCGACTGTTCCTCCCTTCTGTCTGGATTCCCTCCACCCGCAGGGGATTTACTTCACATATCTCATTCCACCGGCACTTCAACACCTACGCGGCGTTCGCCAGTTCCGGCGGCGTCTTGGCGCCGGTCATGAAGGCGACCGCATCGGACATTGTATGTTCGCGCGGATTGATGACGCATAGCCGGCGGCCCAGCCGGTGGATGTGGATGCGGTCTGCAACCTCGAAAACATGCGGCATGTTGTGCGAAATCAAGACGATCGGCAGGCCTCGACGCTTGACGTCCAGGATCAGTTCGAGGACGCGGCGCGACTCCTTCACGCCCAATGCCGCCGTCGGCTCGTCCATGATGACCACCTTGGAGCCGAAGGCGGCGGCGCGCGCGACCGCCACGCCCTGCCTCTGACCGCCGGAAAGGGTTTCGACCGACTGGTTGATGTTCTGGATGGTCATCAGTCCCAGTTCCGACAGCTTCTGGCGTGCGACGCGCTGCATCTCGCCGCGATCGAGCCGGCGCAGGACCGATCCCCAGAAGCCTGATTTGCGGATTTCCCGCCCGAGGAACATGTTGTCGGCGATGGAAAGCGCCGGCGACAGCGCCAGATTCTGGTACACGGTCTCGATGCCAGCATGCCGCGCCTCGATCGGAGATCGGAAATGCACCTCGCGGCCGTCCAGCTCGATCGTACCGCCGTCGGGTTGGACAGCGCCGCAGAGCGCCTTGATGAGCGTCGATTTCCCGGCGCCATTGTCGCCGATCACCGCCAATATCTCGTTCGGCATGAGATCGAAATCGGCATTGTCGAGCGCCACGACACGGCCGTAACGCTTGGTAAGGCCCTTGGCCTGCAATACGGGTTCGGTGTTCATGCCGCGATCTTCCTGATCCACTGATCGATGGTGACGGCGAGAATGATCAGAATGCCGACGGTGAATTCCTGCCACAGCACCTCAACGCCGGAGAGCGCCAAGCCGTTTCGGAAGACGCCGACAATCAGCGCCCCGACAAGCGTGCCTATGATCGATCCCCGCCCGCCGAACAGCGACGTTCCTCCGATCACGACAGCCGTAATCGCATCGAGGTTGGCGGTCTGGTTGCCGAGCGGGCTGGCGGCGCCAATGCGGCCGATCAATATCCAGCTGGCGACGGCGCAGATGAAGCCCGCTATCGTATAGACGCCGATCAGGGTCGCGCTGGTGTTGATGCCGCTCAGGCGCGCCGCCTCCGGATCATCGCCGGTCGCATAGATGTGACGGCCGAAAGCGGTCCTGTTCAGGATGTACCAGACGATATAGGCCATCACGAGCATCAGGATGGAGCCATAGGTGATGAGCGCGCCATGGCCGAGCAGAATGCGGTCGCCTGTCCAATGCAGAATCGGGGCCACCTGATCGATGTCCTGAGCGCGGATCGTCTCGGAATGAGAGACGAAGATGATCATCGCGCCGTAGATGCTCCAGGTTCCCAGCGTGACGATGAAGGGCGGCAGCTTGATCGTCGCGACGAGAAGGCCGTTGATGAGCCCGCAGACGACGCCGGTGACCAGCCCGAGCACGAAGCTAATCTCCGGCGGCCAGCCCCAGGTGACGGCGAGCCTGCCCATGACGACGGAGGACAGCACCATCATGACGCCGACGGACAGATCGATGCCAGCCGTCAGGATCACGAGCGTCTCGGCGATGCCGAGCGTCCCGATGATCGTGACCTGCTGCAGGACCAGCGAAAGGTTGAAGGGGGCAAAGAAGCGGCTGCCGGCCGTAATCGAAAAGATGATGATGCCAATGATCAGCACGATGAACGGGATCGCGGTCGGGAATTCGTGCAGGAAGCGCTGGAGGCGCCTGACCAGCGTCGGCAGTTCTTCCTCGAAGCTCGCAACCGCCTGGCTCGCTCCCACCAGACCGCTTTCGGCAAGCGCCGAGGCGCGTGCGTCCTCGTTCATTGTCTTCTCCCCAAGGTTCGCGCGTGTCTCCGCATGAGGGGCAGCCCGACCGCCCCTCCTTCCTCGACATCAATCTACACCCAAACGGGAGGGGTGACGACAATCACCCCCAGCAGAGCTTCAGCCCTTCCTTGGTATCGATCGACGGAACGCCCTTGACCGGTTTGTCGGTCACAAGCTGCGCGCCCGTATCGGTAAACTGCTGGCCCGGCGTCGGCTTCGGCTTCTCGCCCGTCTTGGCGAATTTTTCGATTGCCTCCATCGCCATCGACGCCATTTTCAGCGGATATTGCTGCGAGGTCGCGCCGATGATGCCCGCCTGAACGTTCTTGACGCCCGGGCATCCGCCATCGATCGAAACAATGAGAACCGACCCGTCATCCTTGCCGGCTGCCTTGAGGGCCTGATAGCCGCCCGCCGCCGCCGGTTCATTGATCGTGTACATGACGTTCACGTCGGGACATTTCTGCAGCAGCGTCTCCATCGCCGTGCGGCCGCCGTCTTCCGCGCCGCCGGTCATCTGATGACCGCAGATGCGCTTGTCCGTCTCGTCGCCATAGTGTTTGGGATCCTTGATATCGATGCCGAAGCCCTTCATGAAGCCCTGGTCGCGCAGATAGTCCACGGTCGGCTGATTGGCGGCGAGATCGAGGAAGGCGATCTTGGCGTCCTTCGCCTTGTCGCCGAGCGTGCCCTTCGCCCATTCGCCGATCAATTGACCGGCCTTGAAATTGTCCGTCGCGAAAGTCGCGTCGGCTGCGGTGATCGGGTCGGTCGGCGTGTCGAGGTCGATGACGAGGAGGCCTGCCTTGCGCGCCTTCTCCAGGGTCGGCACGATGGCTGTCGAGTCGGACGGGACAATCGCGAAACCCTTTGCTCCCGCTGCGATCAGATCCTCGACCGCCGCTACCTGGCTGTCATTGTCGCCGTCATACTTGCCGGCATAGGTGCGCAGAGTGAGGCCCAATTCCTTTGCCTTCGCCTGCGCGCCTTCGCGCATTTTCACGAAAAAGGGGTTGCCTTCAGTCTTGGTGATCAGGCCGACAATGTCGGCCGCATTGGCCGATGTTCCCGCTGAAAAGCCGAACATCACGGCGCTCGCCAGCACCGCTTTCCATAGAGTCCCTGTCTTCATCTCTTCCTCCGCTTGGTCATGGCGCCTTCCGCGGCGCGATGGAAGGGCCCCTTAGCCAGTCTCTCCCGAGGCGCTTTCCATCTTCAGAAGACAGGAAGGAGAATTCCTTGTCAATAATTAAATCACTCTGATTTATTATTGACAGCCCTTCCTGCATCGACCATCTTTTTTCGACATCCCGTTCCGGGACAGGGAGGAAGCCGTGGAAAGCGGGGCCGACAAGCAGCCATTGGCCGATGCCGCCGATCACCGGCGTCATCGCGGCACCAACCAAAGCGGTATGCGCGATTTCAACCAGCGCCTCGTGCTTTCTCTTGTCCGGCGGCGCGGAAGTCTCTCCAAAACCGACATCGCCCGCATCACCGGGCTTTCCGCGCAGACGATCTCCGTCATCATGCGCGAACTTGAACTGGACGGGCTCTTGCGGCGCGAAGCGCCCGTGCGCGGAAAGGTCGGTCAGCCTTCGATTCCGATGTCGCTTAACCCGAACGGCGCCTATTTTTTCGGGCTCAAGATCGGCCGGCGCAGCGCGACACTGGTGCTGATCGATTTTGTCGGCGCGGTCTTGGCAATGCACAATCTGCTTTATCCGTTCCCCATGCCCGAGAAGACGATCGCATTCGTGCGGAAGGGCATCGCCGAAATACGCGCTTCGCTGGCGGCCGAACAGAACCAGCGTATCGCCGGCCTCGGCATCGCGATGCCATTCGAGCTGTGGAACTGGGCGGATTCCATCGGCGCCGCGCCCGGCGCGATGGATGTCTGGCGCGAGATCGACATCCGCGCGCAAATCGCGAGCGATCTCCCCTTCCCCGTCTATCTGCAGAACGACGCAACCTCCGCCTGCTGCGCGGAACTGGTTTTCGGCGAGACCGGCGGCATCAGCGACTTCATCTATTACTATATAGGGGCTTTTGCCGGCGGCGGCGTGGTCCTGAACCAGAGCCTTTATGGCGGCCGCACCGGCAATGCCGGCGCGCTCGGCTCCATGCCGGTGCCCGGCATAGACGGCAGACCGGCGCAATTGATCGATCTGGCATCGATCGCCCGGCTGGAAAAAATGCTCTCCACATCGGACCGGCAACCGGTCGATTTGTGGACCTCGCCTTCGGAATGGGGCGATCTCGGCGAGGCGCTCGAAACCTGGATCGCCGTTTCCGGCAAGGCCCTCGCGCACGCGACGCTTGCGGCTTCCACCGTCATCGACTTCGAAGCCGCCGTGATAGACGGCTGGATGCCGAGCGAAGTCCGCGGCCGCCTCGTCGAGACCGTCAGGACGGAAATCGCCAGGCTCGACAGCGAGGGGATTCGCCTTCCCGAGATAAGGGAAGGCACCGTCGGCCATCATGCGCGCGCTCTCGGCGGCGCGAGCCTGCCGCTTTCCGACCGCTTTCTCACCGGCCCCGCCGTTTCTTCAAAAGCGTCCTGAATGAAGATGACGCGAATGCTCCTTGCGGCGGCTGTTGCAAGCGGCGGACGGAAGCCCTACGGCAAGGCGCATTCATTGCTCAACACCGAAACCGGAAAGATCCCATGATCCTCTGCTGCGGCGATACACTGATCGACATGTTGCCACGGCTCTCCGCGGCCGGCGAGCCGGCATTTGCCCCCTATGTCGGAGGCGCCTTGTTCAACAGCGCGATCGCGCTTGGCCGCCTCGGCGCGCCGGCAGGTCTCCTCACCGGCCTCTCCAAGGATTTCTTCGGCCAGATGCTTGGCGCGGCGCTTGCCGAGAGCCATGTCGATACGCGTTTCGCCCATCTTTCCGACCGCCACACGACATTGGCCTTCGTCCGCCTCGTGGACGGCCATGCGAGCTACACCTTCTTTGACGAGAACAGCGCCGGGCGGATGCTTTATGAAAGCGACCTTCCGCAACTGGATGAACGCGTCGAGGCCATGCTGTTCGGTTGCATGACCCTTATCGCCGAACCCTGCGGCTCGACTTACGAGGCGCTGATGGGGCGTGAGCACGAAAAACGCGTCATGATGCTCGATCCGAACATCCGGGGGGATTTTATCCCCGACAAGGCTTCTCATTTGGCGCGGATGCGGCGGATGATCGGGCTTGCCGACATCGTCAAGCTTTCCGACGAGGATCTTGCCTGGTTCGGCGAGACGGGAACAGAGGCGGAGATCGCCGGGCGCTGGCTGGCGATGGGACCGAAGCTCGTCGCCATCACGCATGGCGCGAAAGGCGCGAAAGGCTATACGGCGCGCTTCGAGGTAAGCGTCCCGGCGCCCATCGTGATGGTCGCGGACACGGTCGGCGCGGGAGACACATTCAACGCCGGCATCCTCGCGTCATTGTCGCGGATGGGCCTTCTCAGCAAGGAAGGAGTGGCGGGGCTCATCAAAAAGGACCTCACCGAAACGCTTGAATTCGCGGCGCGCATTGCGTCCGTCACCGTCTCGCGCGCCGGGGCCAACCCGCCATGGGCGCATGAGTTAGCATAGGCCCTACGGGCCATTCGGTTCCGGCCCTATGATGGCCCCCACCCTACCCTCTCCCCCGCAAGCCGGGGCGAGGGAATCGCGACGTCGCGGCCGAGTTCCCTTCTCCCTGCCTGCGGGGAGAAGGCGCCGCCCTTCGACATGCTCAGGAGGCGGATGAAGGGCCGTCCGCCGGTCAGGAAAGCCGGCCCTCAGGCGTTCGCCTCCACGGCGCCGCGGATGACGTCGATGATGCGCTCCTGATCGTCCCTCTTCAGATAGGGATGCATCGGCAGGCACAGGATTCGGTCCGGCAGGGTCTCGGAAACCGGAAGCCCGCCGGAAGCGCATTTGTAGCGGCTGTAGGCCTTCTGCTGGTGCAGCGGCTTCTCGTAATATATCATTGTGGGAATGCCGTTCTCTTTCAAGGCCGTCCTCACCGCGTCGCGATGCTCCGTCTCGATGGCGTATTGCGCCCAGGCCGAGCGGTTGCCCTCGGAGATGACGGGGACCTTGACCAGATTGCCGAGCCCGTCGCTGTAACGGCGCGCCACGACCTGGCGCATCTCCATTTCCTCTTCGAGAATCGAGAGTTTTTCCAGGAGGATCGCCGCCTGGATTGTATCGAGGCGCGAATTGAGGCCGATCCGGACATTGTCGTACTGGCTGGAGCCCTTGCCGTGAAAGGCCACCGAACGCAGGATTTCGGCCAGATCGCCGTCATTGGTGAACATCGCGCCGCCATCGCCATAGCAGCCGAGCGGCTTGGCGGGATAGAAGCTGGTCGATCCGACATTGCCGAAGGCGCCGCATTTGACGCCGCCCTGCGCGCCGCCGATCGCCTGCGCCG
>JBQCEL010000113.1:0-8021 GCA_051960255.1 Rhizobiaceae bacterium | reverse complement strand
GCCGGGCGACGATCTCAGGTGTGTAGGGCACGGCGGAATTGGCCGGGAACTGATAGAGGTAGAGCTTCAGCCCCTCCGCTCCGACCTTGCCGATGAGCGCCTCGACGTAAGCGACCACCCCTTCGGCATCGAGGCCCTTGTAGTAGAAGGGCGGCAGGAGCAGCGCCCCGGCAAAGCCGAGCGCCTTCGCTTCCGCCGTCAGGGCGCAGGCATCGGCCAGCGCCGCCGCGCCGGTGCCGACCATGAACCGTTCGAGCGGCAGGCCGGCCCTGGCCACCGCGCGCATCGCGGCGATGCGCTGTTCCGTCGAGAAGGATGTCGCCTCCCCGGTCGTGCCGAGCAGGTTGATGCCGTCGCAGCCGCCGTCGCCGAGCAGCCAGCGGCAATGTTCGACCAGATGGTCGAGATCAATCGAAAGATCCTCCCGGACGGGCGTGGCGGCTGCGGCGATGACGCCGGAAAGGGTGGGCATCTATGGAATCTCCGAAAATCTCTCGAGCTATTCTCCCTCTCCGCCTCGCTTCGCTCGGCACCTCTCCCCCTGAAGGGTAGAGGACGGGTGCAAACGGCGCGGCCGGCTCGTCCTCTCCCTCACGAAGTGGGGGAGAGGTGTCGAGGCGAAGCCGAGACGGAGAGGGGGTAGATCGGCATTGGTGTTATGATCGCACTAGGGCAGCGTGTAGGCCGTCTTGACCGATGTGTAGAACTCCGCGGCGTAGCGGCCCTGCTCGCGCGGCCCGTAGGAGGAGCCTTTGCGGCCGCCGAACGGCACGTGATAGTCGACGCCGGCCGTCGGCAGGTTGACCATGACCATGCCGGCTTCCGAATTGCGCTTGAAATGCGAGGCATGCTTCAGGCTGGTCGTGCAGATGCCGGACGACAGGCCGAATTTGGTGTCGTTGGCGACCGCCAGCGCCTCGTCATAGTCCTTGACGCGCTGGACGCTCGCGACCGGCCCGAAAATCTCCTCGCGGTTGATGCGCATGTCGGGCTGGGTGTCGACGAAGAGCGCCGGCTGCAGATAGAAGCCCGGCTTCTCGCGGTTCAGCCGTTCGCCGCCCCAGGCAAGCTTGGCGCCCTCCTTCTGGCCGATGTCGATGTAGGAGATGTCCTGGTCGAGTTGCGACTGATCGACGACAGGGCCGATATGAGTGCCCTGCTTGACCGCGTCGTCGACGGTGAGGCCCTTCAGCCGCTCCGTCAGCGCCGAGACGAACTTGTCGTGGATGCCTTCGGTGACGACGAGGCGCGAAGAGGCCGTGCAGCGCTGGCCGGTCGAGAAGAAGGCGCCGTTCGCCGCGACCTCCACGGCCGTCTTCATGTCGGCGTCGTCGAGCACGACGAGCGGGTTCTTGCCGCCCATCTCGAGCTGGAACTTGCGCATGTGCTCCACGCAGGCGGCCGCGACCTTCCTGCCGGTCGCGACAGAGCCGGTGAAGGTGATGGCGTCGATGTCGGGCGAGTTCAGCATCGCCTCGCCGACCACCGAACCGCGACCCATGACGAGGTTGAACACGCCCTCTGGCAGGCCGGCGCGCACGATGATGTCGGACAGCGCCCAGGCCGAACCGGGCACCAGGTCGGCCGGCTTGAAGACAACCGTGTTGCCGTAGGCGAGCGCCGGCGCGATCTTCCAGGCGGGGATGGCGATCGGAAAATTCCACGGCGTGATGATGCCGACGACGCCGACCGGCTCGCGCGTTATCTCGACCTCGAGGCCGGGGCGGGTGGAGGCGATCTTCTCGCCGGACAGCCGCAGAACCTCGCCGGCGAAGAAGTCGAATATCTGCCCGGCGCGGATGACCTCGCCGGTCGCTTCCGGCAGCGTCTTGCCCTCCTCGCGGGCGAGAAGCAGGCCGAGTTCGTCCTTGCGGGCCAGGATCTCGTCGCCGATCTTCTTCAATATGTCGTGGCGCTGCTGGATGCCCGAGCGCGCCCAGCCATGGAACGCCTTGCGCGCGGCCTGGATCGCCGTCTCGGCATCCTCGCGCGAAGCCCGCGCATAGACGCCGATCACCTCATCGGTGTTGGACGGGTTGATGTTCTTCGTCTCGTCGCCGCCCGCCAGCCATTCGCCGGCGATGAAGTTCTTATGAATCGTCATGCGTAATCAATTCCTCTTTTCGGCTCGCAACTTCGGGATGGTCCTTATCTGACCGATATTGAGCCGAAGCGCCACCCGGCTGGCCCCATCCCGTTACGCCTGGACCGAAAAATTCCGCGTTGATGGCCTGAAATTTCCGCTCGTGCGGCGGCAAATCGTCTTCCGACCAGATCGCGTCCACCGGGCAGACCGAAAGGCAAAGGCCGCAGGAGATACATTCCTCGGGCTGGATGTACATCATCCGCCCGCCCTCGTAGATGCACTCCACCGGGCAGACGTCCTGGCAGGCGCCGTCCTTTACGTCGATGCAGGTCGAGGCGATTACGTAAACCATGGCCGGTCTCTCAGCGCCCTGTCCATTTCGGCGCGCGCTTCTCCCTGAAGGCGGCGACGCCCTCGTTCTGATCCTCCGATTTCAGCGCCTCGACCAGTTCGGGCAGCCTCAGCATCTGGGCTTCTCTAGCGCTCAGCCCCTCGCCGGCCCGCACCATGGCCTTCACCGCCCTGACCGACAGCGGAGCGCAGGCAAGGATGTCGTTGACCCAGCGATTCACCGCCTCATCGAGCGCATCGGGGGCGGCAACCTCGTTGACGAGGCCAAGCCGGAAGGCTTCCGCCGCGCCTACACGCCGGCCGGTCAGCAGCATGCCCATTGCCTGGACATGCGGGATGCGGCGGCCGAGCAGAGCGATGCCGCCATCAAGCGCCAGCCGGCCGACGCGCGGCTCAGGCAGGCCGAAGGTCGCTTTTTCCGAAGCGATGACGATGTCGCAACCGAGCACCATCTCCATGCCGCCGCCGAGTGCATGGCCGTTGACGCGGGCCACGACGGGCACGTTCAGCGTCTCGCGCAGCGCGATCCCGCCGAAGCCGCCGGGGCGGGGAGCGGCCCAGTATTCGAGCCCGCTCATGCCCGAGCCTCCCTTCATGTCGGCCCCTGTGCAGAAGGCCCGGTCCCCCGCCCCGGTCAGCACCACGACGCGCACGTCGCGGTTTTTCTCGATCTCCTCCCAGATGCTTATGAGTTCGGCCTGGGTTGCGAGATCGACAGCGTTCAATACGTCCGGACGGTCGATGGTGACGCGTGCGACGTGATCCTCGATTGAGAAAAGCACGCTCATGCCGCTTTTCCCCGCCTCTCGCCGGCAAGCGCGCCGTTCTCGATCAGACGGTCGATCTCGGCCGTCGAATAGCCTGCTTCCTCCAATATGGCGCGGCCGTCGCCGCCAAGATCCGGCGGCGAATGCCGAACCTTGAAGGCGCTCTCGTCCATTGTCAGCGGCGATCCCAGGAGCGGGATGCCGCCATTGAGTTCGATAATCGAGCCGTTGACCTTCGTCTGGCCATGGTCGAGCGCCTGAGGCAGGGTCAGCACCGGTGCACACAGTAGATCCTGTTCCTCCAGCCGGGCGAGCCAATATTCCGTCGTGTTCGTGGCGAAGCGTTCCCGGAAGAGCTTTTGCAGTTCCGGCTTGTGCGCGACCTTGTCGGCGAAACTCGCGAAGCGCGGCTCCTGCGACAGGTCGGGAAGGCCGAGCGCCTTGCAGATATCCTGCAGCGGATTGGCCTTGAAGGCGCCGACCAACACCACTGCGCCGTCGGTCGTCTCGAACACACCGGTGAGCGGGAAGGCGCCCCAGTTCAGATCCTTCTGCCGCTGCAGCCACATGGCCGCTTCCTGGATCTGCATGGCGAGCATGGACTCGAAGAGTGAAACCGAAACCGACTGGCCGCGGCCGGTCTTCTCGCGCTGCATAAGCGCCAGCAGGATCGCCTGCACCAGGTGCATGCCGGCCGTGTAATCGCAAAGCGCGGTGGAATAGAGTGCGGTCGGCAGGCCGGGATCGGCCTTGCGCATCATGACGCCGGACAGCGCCTGGGCAAGAATGTCCTGCCCCCCCTTGTGCGACAGCGGCCCCTTGGAGCCGAAGCCCGAGCCGAAGGCCGAGATGATGCGCGGGTTGATCTCCGCCAGCCTCTCATGGCCAAATCCCATGCGCTCCATGACGCCGGCGCGGAAATTGTTGACCACGACGTCGGCGGTCTTCACCAGTCCGTAGATGACGGCCTTGGCGTCGTCCTTACGCATGTCGAGCGCGATGGAACGCTTGTTGCGGTTCAGGCTGCGGAAAACGGGGTTGTTCTGGCCGTCCGGATCGTCGGCGATGGAATTGCGCGACAGGTCGCCCGCGCCCGGCCGCTCGATCTTGATGACGTCGGCGCCGTAATCGGCAAGCACCTGCGTGCAGCACGGGCCGAGCATCACCTGCGTGAAGTCGATGACCTTGATGCCGGAAAGCGGCTGGATATCGGAGGATGTCATTTTGCGTTCCTGTCCAGTCAATGTTCAGTAGCCAATCGCCCGCTGGCGAATGTTTTTTGGCCTAGCCCCCTCACCCGGCTCGCTTCGCTCGCCACCCTCTCCCCGTTGGGGAGAGGAGCGCCGTCCGCGCTGCCTCCTCTTCTCCCCGACGGGGAGAAGGTGGCCCGAAGGGCCGGATGAGGGGGGCCTGATTTCACTCCGCCGCGGCCATCTCGACCGTTGCGTTGGCCGAAGGCCGGTCGCCCGGATCGGCGCCCTGCGCGCGCAGCATCTCCTGCAGCTTGCGCACGTCCACCCTGTCCACGGTTACGCCTGCCTGGATGGCGATCGCGGCCGCTACGCCGGTCGCCTCGCCCATCGCCATGCAAGGCGGGATCTCGCGCGAGATGCGCTGCGCGGCGGCAGTCGAGGAATAATGCCGTCCGGCGACGAGCAACTGCGCGACGCCCTTGGGCAAAAGCGTGCGGTAGGGGTAATAATAGTCGCGGCCGCGCGCCACGCTGTCCGGAAAATGGCGGCGCGCCGTCACGTCGTCCTTGGTCAGCACATATTCGCCTTCGAGCAGGCGCGACTGGCGGACACCGATCTGCGGCGCGACATCGACGACGAATGCGTTCCGGAAACCCGGCATCTTGGCGCGAATGAAGGAGACGAGCTCGGCGATGCGTTCGCGGCCCTTGAAGTCGGCATTGGTCAGATGTTCGACCGAGAGACCGTCGAAACCGGCCATGTGCGGGCAGTTGCACCAGACGATTCCGGGCAGCGGCGTCTTCAGCCACCAGCGCTCCCACGAGCCTCCCATGATGCGCTTCGCCTCGCGGTCGAGCACGGCGAAGGCCTCCGGCTCCTCATATTCGAACCGTTCGGCCTCTTCCGTATCAACGCCGCCGAGACGAAAGACGGTGGTGACGATGAAAGAGCCGCTGGTATGCGGGGAACCGGCTGCAGCAGCGACGTCGAGATCGCCTGTGGCATCGACCACGACCTTGCCGAGCACCGCCTGACGCCCGCTCTTCGTCTCGCAAATGACGCCCTTGATCGCGCCGTCCTCGACGATCGCCTTGGAGAACCAGGAATGCAGACGAAGCGTCACGCCCGCCTCGGCCACCATCTCGTTGGCGGCGCGCTTGAAGCCGTCCGGATCGAAAGCGGAGGCGTAGCAGATCGGTTGCGGCTTCTGGTGCGAATGGAAATTATAAACGCCCCAGCGCGCCCATTGCCGGAACTTGGCGTTGTCGGAAATCCAGTCGCTTTCGGGCGGAGTGATGCACAGGCCCATACGGGTCATGCGGTCGATGATCTCGCCGCACAGGCCGCGCACGGTCACTTCCGGTCCGTCGCACATATCGTCGAGCACCAGCACCATGCCGCCGGAGGCGAGGCCGCCGAGATAGGGATAACGTTCGAGGAGCGTCACCGAGAGCCCGTTGCGGGCCGCGGCCACCGCCGCCGAGATGCCGGCCGGCCCGCCGCCGACCACGACGAGATCGGAACTGGCGACCACGGGCACCTGGCCTTCCGGTTCGGTCACAAATTCAGGAATTGTCATGAATGGCCTCCGTCAGGAATCGGTTGAATTGATCAGATCGTCTCGGCGACATTCCATTTCAGGCTGATACGCTCCGCCCAGGAAATGATCCCGAAGAAGAAGGCCGAGAAGCAGGAGCCGACGACGATGGTCGCGTAGAGAAGCGGCGAGTCGAAATTATAGGTCGCCTGGATGATCAGAGCGCCGATGCCTGTCGTGGAGCCTATCCACTCGCCGACGATGGCGCCGATCACCGAGGTCGCGGCGGCTATCTTCAATGCCGAGAAGAGATAGGGCAGCGAATTCTTGAACCTCAGCTTGAAGAAGATCTCCGTCGGCGAAGCGGAGAGGATACGCATCAGCTCCAGATGCTGCGGATTCACGTTCCTCAAACCGCGCGTCATGTTGACCAGCGTCGGGAAGAAACAGATCATCGCGGCGATAGCAACCTTCGCGGACATGCCGTTGCCGAGCAGCAGCACGAGGATCGGCGCATAGGCCATGACCGGGATGGTGTGGACCATCACAGCGACGGGAAAGAAAGCTTCTTCGACCGTCCGCTGATAAACGAAGCTGGTGGCGATCAGAACGGCGGCGATGTTGCCGAGCAGGAAACCCGAGATCGCCTCGATGGCGGTCGGGCCGAGATTGGTCATCAGCAGTCCAAATTTCTCCACGAATTTCACGGCGACCGCGGTCGGCGCGGGCGCGATGTAGGGCTTGATGTCGAAGAGATGGACCGAAACTTCCCAGATGACGAGGATGGAGACGGTGGCGATCACCGGCAGCAGGCGGCGACGCCAGGCGAGATAGCGGCGCGTGGCCTCAAAACGGGCCTGAGCGGCGTCATCATTGCTGAAGGTCTCGGGGACGGGCGCGGCTTCGATGGTGGAGGCGGACATCAGCAGGTCTCCAGCACACGCCGCAGATGCGCGGCGAGTTCGATGAATTCCAGGCTTTCGCGCTGCTCGATGCGGCGAGGGTTCGGCAGCGGCACGGGTACCGTTTCGCGCACCCGGCCGGGCCGGGCGGCGAGTAGAAGGACTTTCTGGCCGAGGAAAGCGGCTTCGTAGATGGAATGCGTTACGAAGAGAATGGTGGTTCCCGTCTCCTCCCAGATGTTCAGGAGTTCCTCATTCAGCCGGTCGCGCGTGATCTCGTCCAGCGCGCCGAAAGGCTCGTCCATGAGCAACAGCCTGGGATCGTTGACCAGCGCGCGCGCGATCGAGACACGCTGGCGCATGCCGCCCGACAATTCATGCGGCAGCGCGTTCTCCCAGCCGGAGAGCCCGACAAGTGCGAGCAGTTCCTTCGGCGTGCGCCGTCCCGGGCGGCTGTTCCTGCCGCCGACTTCCAGCGGCAAGCTGACGTTTTCGAGCGCGGTGCGCCACGGCAGAAGCGCCGCGTCCTGGAAGACGAAGCCGATATCGCGGCGGGCGCGGGCGGCGGACGCTTCCCCGCCCAATATCCTGACACTGCCCGATGTCGGACGGATGAGATCGGAGACGACCCTGAGCAATGTCGACTTGCCGCAGCCGGACGGGCCGAGCAGGGTCAGGAAGCCGCCTTCCGGCACGCTGAGGTCGATATTCTCGAGTGCTGTGATGGCGCCGCGCTCGGTTGTGAACCGCACCGTGACGCGTGCGAGTTCGACAGCCGCAATGGCC
The DNA here is from genome assembly GCA_051960255.1 of Rhizobiaceae bacterium. Classification (GTDB taxonomy): domain Bacteria; phylum Pseudomonadota; class Alphaproteobacteria; order Rhizobiales; family Rhizobiaceae; genus Mesorhizobium_L. Next base: position 399 of record JBQCEL010000113.1, on the reverse strand, counting down.
GCCGGTTGCCGGTGAGTTTGTTCCAGGACAGCGGCTTCCATGAGTATCTCCTCAGCCGATCTTCGGTCGCGAATCCTTCGTCATGTCGAGGATTGCCGTCGTCGCGACGCTCTCAAGCTTGGGCGCGCCGGCAGAGAACTGGCCGAGTTGGGAATAGGTGTCGATCTGATGCTGCCAGACCGCCATGTCGAAACTCGCCCAGCCATGTTCCTTGGTGCGCTCGGTGAATTCGTAGGAAAGCATGATCGGCTCCGCCTCCAATTCGTCCTTCTTCACGAGATTCGGATATTCCTGGACGAGAAGATCGACGGCCTTTTCGGGATTTGCCTTGCAGTAGGCCCAGCCCTTGCCGGCAGCGCGCAGGAAGGCGGCGATCAGTTCGGCCTTGTTCTTCAGCGT
>JBQCEL010000112.1:0-14500 GCA_051960255.1 Rhizobiaceae bacterium | reverse complement strand
CGGACGCAGGGCCGCCTGCGCGAGATGCTCGAGATCATCAGCCGGGTGGCGGACTGGGCCGGCGGCAAGGAGCAGGCGATGGCGTGGTATCGCGCCCAGCCGCTACCCGCTTTCGGCGGGCGCACCGCCGAGGCGTTGGTGAAGGACGGCAAGGCGGCGGCCGTGCGCGACTATCTCGATCACATGGCGCTCGGCGGCTTTGCTTAAAATTCATCGGGCACGCGGTTCCCGAAGATGAGGTTCGTCGGAACCTGCTACAGGGCGCATGATCCGCGCTGGGCCTTCAGGCCGGTCTCGGGCGAGGGGGCGGCGATCAGGGGCGCGCGCTTCAATCCGAGGGGCGCGCCGGCGCTTTATCTGGCGCTCTCGATCATGACCGCCGTCAAGGAGGCCAATCAGGGCCTTGCTCACAGGATCGACCCCTGCGTCCTCTGCGCCTACGAGGTCGATTGCGACGACATCGCGGATTTGCGAACCGAGGAGGGGAGGGGGGCTTTTTCCATTTCGCTCGAAACCATGGAATGCGCCTGGGCCAGCGCGCTCAGCCTCGGCCAGCGCCCGGCATCCTGGTCGATCCATGAGCGGCTTCGATCGCGGGGCATCGCGGGGATTTTGGTTCCGAGCTTCGCCCCCGGCGCGGAAAGCGGCGACGCCAACCTCGTCCTGTGGGATTGGGGGCCGGACCTGCCGCACAAGATTTCCGTTCACGACCCGAGCGGCCGCCTGCCGAAAGATCAGCTCTCCTGGCGGTGAATTATCCAGCCGCTTCGACGTAGCCGCGCCTCAGTTTCACGGCGGCACGTTTGTCGAAAGCGGCAAGCGCGGCGGTCCCGTCCCGGTGGATCTCGCTGATGCAGGCGCCATGCGTGCCGATCCGGCCCCAGCGGCGGACAAGCGCGACCTCGCCGAAAAGCGTCGGTTCGATCGACAGGCAATAATAGCGCACCATATTGAGAGCGGGGTCGATTCGTTCCAGCATCAGCGTCGGCATATCCATGCCGGGCAAGTTGACGCGGCCATCCCGCGCCGTCCAACGCATTTGCTGAATCGAATGGCCCGGATCGATTCACGCAGTCGATAAGCCGGCTAATTGTTTGGCTGATGCGGGGAGGGACCGCCGGCGTCCCGGCTCGCCGGCTGGTGCGGCTCAAGGAGCGCGGGATATTGCCGAAAGCGCCTTGTCCAATCGCAAGACAGCGTGAAAATGCTTCCAGTCTGGGATAAGATGGCCGGACGCACGCGCCACGCCGTCACGGAACGATGGAAGGACAGGAATGCCACAGGAACTGAAAGGCAAAATTGCAGCGATCACTGGCGCGGCTTCGGGCATCGGGCTTGCCTCCGCCAGGGCCATGCTCGCCGCCGGCGTGCGCGTCGTGCTCGTCGATCGCGACGAGGAGACGCTTGCGAATGTCTGCGCTGAGCTTGGCGATGGGGCGATGCCTCTCGTCATCGATCTGACCGACCCGGAGAGCGTCGCGACGATGATGCCGCGCATTCTCGGAACCTGCGGCCGGCTCGACATCTTTCATGCCAATGCGGGGGCCTATGTCGGCGGCAACATACTCGAAGGCGATCCGGATAGCTGGGACCGGATGCTGAACCTCAACATCAATGCCGCGTTCCGCTCGGTGCACGCCGTGCTGCCGCATATGGTGGAGCGCGGCAACGGCGACGTCATTGTGACGAGTTCGATCGCGGGGCTTGTGCCGGTCGTCTGGGAGCCGATCTACACGGCCTCCAAGCATGCGGTGCAGGCCTTCGTTCACACCGTCAGGCGCCAGGTCGCCAAGCACGGCGTGAGGGTAGGGGCTGTGGCGCCCGGACCGGTCGTGACGGCGCTGTTGAAGGATTGGCCGAAGGCGAAGATGGAGGAAGCGCTCGCCGCCGGCAGCCTGATGGAGGCGGAGGAGGTGGCCGACGCCGTGCTCTTCATGCTGACACGGCCGAGCAACGTCACCGTGCGCGACCTCGTCATCCTGCCGAACGGCACCGATCTTTAGAGCCGCTAGAGCCTTCCATGGTTAGATGAAAAGCTCTAGTGCTTGGCTGGAGCAGTTCTGTTTTCAGCCAACCACGAAAGCCAAGGCCTTACCGCGGCGCGGCAGCGATGTCCTTTGTCGCTGCGCGGGGCGCTTCGGCGTCCTTCGCGGCTATCGCCGCCGCATCGCTCTTGTGCAGGCGGTTGGCGTATTTCTGCGCGATGACGGCGCAGGCCATCAGCTGAATCTGGTGGAAGAACATCAGCGGCAGCACGATCGCGCCGATGGAAGAGGGCTGGCTGGCGAAAATGGCGTTGGCCATCGGAATGCCGCTCGCCAGCGATTTCTTGGAGCCACAGAAGGTGATGGTGATCTCGTCTTCCCTGGAGAAGCCGAGGGCGCGGCTGCCGAACATGGTGAGGCAAAGCACGACGGCCAGCAGCGCCGAGTCGATGACGATGAGGACGGCGAAATCGGCGACGGAGAGCGTGCGCCATATGCCCTCCATCACCGCGTTCGAGAAGGCGAGATAGACGACCATCAGGATCGAGCCGCGATCGACGGGCATCAGCAGCTTCTTGCGGTCGCGTATCCATTTGCCGATCAGAGGCTGCAACAGCTGGCCGAGAATGAAGGGCGCGAGAAGCTGCAACAGGATGCTCTCCAGCACGCCCATGGAGAAGCCGGCGTTCGCCTCGGACGAAAGTAGGAAACCGGCCAGAAGCGGCGTCAGGAACATGCCAAGAATATTCGAGCCCGACGCCGCGCAGATCGCCGCCGGCACGTTCCCCTCCGCGATCGAGGTAAAAGCGATCGAGGACTGGATGGTCGAGGGCAAGGCGCAGAGGAAGAGGATCCCGGCATAAAGCGAGGGCGGAAGGATCGACGCGGGAATAAAGCCGATGGCGAGGCCAAGCAGCGGAAACACCGCGAAAGTGGTAAGCAGGATCACCAGATGCAGCCGCCAGTGCAGGACGCCGGCAATGACGACATCGCGCGACAGACGCGCGCCATGCAGGAAGAAGAGGAGCCCGATCGCGATATCGGTGGCGATCTTGAACCAGCCGGCCGGCCGGCCGTGAATCGGCAAAACCGTGGCGATGACGACGGCGAGAACCAGCAGAATGGTGAAGAGATCGGGCAGGAAGCGTTTCATGATGGAATTCCGAATACGCTTCTCAATTGCTTATCACGATCCAAAAATGCAAACACTAACAGTTATCATGATATGAAATAGCAAATGCTGAACCCGCATCACCTCAAGAGCTTTCTCGCGGTGAAGGAGACCGGCAGCTTCACGCTCGCCGCCGAGCGCCTCGGCCTGCGCCAATCGACGATCACGCAGCATATCCAGCGGCTGGAAAAGACGCTTCAGCGTCATCTCGTTTTTCGTGACACGCATCAGGTGCGGCTGACGGCGGAGGGCGAGGCCTTGCTCGCCTATGCCCGCCGCATCCTCGACCTCAACGATCAGGCCGCCGCGCTTTTCGGCGAGAACAGGCTGAGGGGACGCTTGCGGTTGGGCGTTTCCGAGGATGTGGTGGCCAACCGGCTGACGCAAATCCTCGAGGATTTCATCAGGCTCTATCCCTCCGTCGATCTCGAACTGACGGTGGCGTTGAGCGTCGCGCTCAACCAGATGCAGGAGATCGGGGAACTGGATCTCGTTCTCGCCAAGCGGCGCATCGGCGAGACGCATGGGCGGCTGCTCTATCGCGAGCCGCTCGTCTGGCTGGCGCGCGATCCCGATATCGTGCTGTCGCGCGGGGAGGTGGCGTCGCTCATCGCCTTTCCGCCGCCTTCCATCACGCGGCAGGTGGCGCAGGAGGCGCTCGACAGGGGAAACATGCCCTGGCGCATCGTCTGCACCTGCGGCAGCCTGAGCGGGCTTGCGGCGGCGGCGCGGGCGGGCATGGGCGTTCTCGTGCAGCCGCGCAGCATGGTTCCGCCCGGCCTGAAGGAAGTTCCGGCCGACCGGCTGCCGGTCCTGGAGGATGTCGAATTCGTTCTGGTCCCGCGGCGTGGGGCCGACGCCGCGCTGGTCGAGGCGCTGTCGAACCTCATCTCGACGAAGTTCGCGCCGCAGCGCCAGGATTGAAAGCGCCAATAGCTGAAAGTCGCGTAATCTATCTTATGGAACTTGCGGCTGCTTGATTTCGCGCATGTCCTCGTCCCATTCCCTGATGGCCGCGCTTGCCGTGCGGAAGGCCGCGAGGCCGGCTGGCGCGCCGCAATAGACAAAGGTTTGCATCAGCACGGCGCGGATTTCCGCGCGCGTGACGCCATTCCTCAGCGCGCCCTTGACGTGGACGGCCAGTTCATGATGCTGGCTCATGGCCGTCAGCATGGCGATGTTGATCATGCTACGGGTGCGGAAATCGAGCGTCTCGTCGCCCCAGATTTCGCCCCAGCAGACCTCCGTCACCATGCGCTGTACGGGACGGTTGAAATCATCGGCGTTTGCCCACGATTTCTCGACATGCGCGCCGCCGAGAACCTTCTTGCGGTTCTCGAGCCCCTTGTGAAACGTCTCGCTTTCGCCTGTCATCCGCTTTGCTCCGATTCGGTCTTTGTGGATTGTATAACAGCTTGCGCCGAAGACGCCGCTGGCAAGAATCATCAGCGGTGCGGGATCAAGCGGAGAACCTGCTTCCCATCCGCCGCGGCTGTCGCCTGGAGTTTGCGATCGAAACTGGCCAACCGGCCGCCATGCGCCTTTGCCAGAGCGAGCAGGTAGATATCGGTGACTTGCGCCGATATCGGGATTTTCCCGGCATCGACAGAGCCGATATCAAGCATCGAAGCGACACCCCGACGATGAATCACGCGCATATATCCGGCGGCTATCGGTCGGTCTTGACGGCCCTCCGCGCTCCGAGACAGATCACGCGATTGCGTCCCTTGCGCTTGGCTTCATAAAGCGCTTCGTCGGCGGCCCGCATGAGGGCGGCGAAGCCACTCATCTGGTCGGTCGCCGACGCGACGCCGATGGAGATGGTCGATTCGATGGCGGTCGAAATCAGCGGCAGTTTCGTTCGGGATACCTCCCGCCTCAGGCGTTCCGCGACGATCTTCGCCCTGCTCAGATCCGTCTCCGGCAGCAGCAGCGCGAATTCCTCGCCGCCGACGCGGGCGAGCACGTCGGCGTCCCGCTTGCAGCCGCGCGCCACATCCGCCATGTGGACGATGACGGCGTCCCCGACCTGATGGCCGAACGTGTCGTTGATGGCCTTGAAATTGTCGATGTCGATCATCATGAACGAAATCGGGCGTCCATAGCGCCGGGCGCGCTCCCATTCACGGTCGGCGAGATTGAGGAAATGACGCCGGTTATAGATGCCGGTCATGCCGTCTATCGTCGCCAGCCTTTCCAGTTCCTCCGCAGCGCGGACGATGTCCGTTATGTCGCTGTAGATCAGCATGCGGCCGCCTTCCGGCAAGCGGGCGACATGGCAGCGCACGGCCTTTCCGTCGCTCATCCTGATGTCCATGGGATCGGGACCGCCGGCCCTCACCCAGTCCAGCCGCCGCCGGACGTAATCGTCCTGGTCTGCGTCGGAAATGTTCTGGGCGCCGCGCAGAAGAAACTGATATTTCGGGCGCGTTTCGCGGATGAACCGGGGCGGCGCGTTCTTGAAAAGGGCGTGCAGGGCGGGATTGCCATAACGGGCGCGCAGATCGGCGTCGAGCAGCAGAAGACCGCTTTGGACATTGTCCAGAGCCGCATAAAGCATCCGGAGTTCGTCCTTCGCGGCGTTGAGCTGGAGAGAGAGTTCCTGCTCTCCCGCCGGGCATGGCGCTCCCGCCTGAAGCTCCGCTATAGATGACGACCCTTTCGCCATTGCCGGCCCGCCGCTGCTATTTCCAAGGCGCTATCCCGCCACGCGCTCTCCAGATACGTGGCAAAATGCAATTTTTCCGTTAACCACCCGATCAGATGTCGAAACGCCCTCCGGAGAGGCGCAACTCCACACGCGGCGGAAGCTTGCAAATCAACGGCGCTCCGCCTATTTTGCGCGCGTTCTCAGGGCGGGGTGAAATTCCCCACCGGCGGTATGCGGTTCGAGCCGCGAGCCCGCGAGCGCCTTCCCAGGAAGGGTCAGCAGATCAGGTGAGAGGCCTGAGCCGACGGTATAGTCCGGATGAAAGAGAAGGTGTGGCTCGCGCGTCCTGCGCGCAGCTATCCGTGATCGCCTTGGGTGACGTGTCTGTTACGAAAGAGGTGATTACATGACACCAGCCCGCTATGCCTTCATCAAGGCCAATTGGCACTCCCACATCGTCGACCGCGCCCTCGATGGCTTCCTCGAACTCATTCCGGCCGGACAGGTGGATGTCTTCGATGTGCCGGGAGCGTTCGAAATGCCGCTTCTGGCGCGCGATCTCGCCCAATCCGGCTGCTATGCCGCGGTCGCCGCGGCCGCCTTCGTCGTCGATGGCGGCATCTACCGCCATGAATTCGTCGCCCAGGCGGTGGTCGACGGCCTGATGCGCGCCGGTATGGACAGCGGCATTCCGGTCCTTTCGGTCTCGCTCACGCCGCATCAATACCGCGAAGGCGAGCATCACGACGCGATCTACAAGGCGCATTTCGTCGAGAAGGGCCGCGAGGCCGCGCGCGCCGCGCTGATGATCGGCCGCACCCGCGCCGCGCTCGCGGCTTGAGGCAGGGTTTATCTCCTGCCCCGCCTCGCTTCAAGGCGGGTGGGGTGTGCTGGCAAGCCCATAGGCGAGGCTCAACTCCCCGCCGGCAGTCTCTGTTTCACCAGTTCGAGCCAGTAGCGGATGCCATATGGAAGGGCGGTGTCGTTGAAATCGTAGGACGGGTGGTGAAGATCCGGCGTGTCGCCATTGCCGAGCCATACGATCGCGCCCGGCCGCTTCTCCAGCATATAGGCGAAATCTTCCGAGCCCATCACGCAGGGGCAGTCCGTGTCGATATCCCCCGCCGCGGCGCGCGTGGCGGCGGCCGCGATTTCCTTCACCATAGCGGCATCGTTGACCGCCGCCGGATAGCCGGGCCGCCAATCGATCGAGGCCTCCATCTCGCAGAGTTGCGCCGTCGCCCTGACCATGCTGCGGAAGCGCTCCTCCACGGCCTTCCGCGTCGCCGGCGCGATGGTGCGGATCGTGCCGCCGATCTGGGCGGAGGCGGGGATGACGTTCAAGGCGGCCGGATTGCCCGCCCCGAGATAGGTGATCGAAACGACCACCGGATCGAACGGATCCGTGTAGCGGGAGGCGATGGCCTGGAGCGCGCCCACCAGTTGCGAGGCCGCCAGCACGGGATCGCGCGCGAGATGCGGCGCGGCCGCATGGCCGCCGCGGCCGGTGAGCATCACGACGAAGCGGTCCCCCGCCGCCATCAGCGTGCCGGGGCGCGTGGCGAACGATCCCACCTTCAGGCCGGGCTTGTTGTGCATCCCATAGACCTCGTCGATGCCGAACCGTTCGAGAAGCCCCTCCTCGATCATGAAGCGCGCGCCCGCGCCGCCTTCCTCCGCCGGCTGGAACACAGCCACGACCGTGCCGGCGAAATCGCGGCTTTCCGCCAGATGCCGGGCGGCGGCGAGCAGCATCGCCATATGGCCGTCATGGCCGCAGGCATGCATGCGGTCCGGCGTTTTCGACGCGTGCGGCAGATTGGTCTGTTCCGCGATCGGCAGGGCGTCCATGTCGGAGCGCAGCATGATCGTCGGGCCGGGACCGGCTTTCCCCTTGATCACCCCGACGACGCCCGATGTGGCGATGCCGCTGGCGATCTCGTCGCAGCCGAATTCCCTCAGCTTTCCTTCCACGAAAGCCGCCGTCCGCGGCAGGTCGAAGAGCAATTCGGGATGCTGGTGCAGGTTACGGCGCCAGGATTTGGCGTCTTCGGCCAGAATGTCTTGAGAGGGCATCGGAATCTGCTCCGGCGGGGTTGCGAAAGAGTCAGGCGGAACGCCGGAAAGGCGAGCGGTCGGGATCTGGGTCCGGCATCGCGTCGAGCAGCATGCGCGTGTAGTCGCTTTGCGGATTGTCGAAAATATCGCCGACCTCGCCCTGTTCGACAAGCCTGCCGCGATAGATGACCGCCACCTCGTCGCAGATGTAGCGGATGACGCCGAGATCGTGGCTGATAAAGAGATAGGTCAGCCCCAATTGCTGCTGCAGCCGGTGCAGCAGGTTGAGGACATCGGCCTGGACCGAAACGTCGAGCGCCGAGGTCGGCTCGTCGAGGATGAGAAATTCCGGATTGACGGCCAGGGCGCGGGCAATGCCGATGCGCTGGCGCTGGCCGCCGGAGAATTCATGCGGATAGCGGAACAGATGCTCGGTCCGCAGGCCGACCTGCAGGAGCAGTTCGGCGACCCGGTCGGTGCGCTCGCTCGCGCTCATCTTGACGCTGTCATTGTGGATGACGAGCGGCTCGGCGACGATGTCGTGGATGGTCATCCTCGGGTCGAGCGAGGCATAGGGATCCTGGAAGACGATCTGCAGGCGCGAGCGCAGGCGGCGCAATTCGGCTGGCTTGAGCTGATGCACGTCGGCGCCATCGAAAAGGATGCGGCCGGAATCGATCGTCTCGAGCCTCAGGATGCAGCGCGTCAGCGTCGTCTTGCCCGAGCCGCTTTCGCCGACGAGGCCGAAGCTTCCGCCTTTCCTGATGGCGAGGCTGACATTGTCGAGCGCCATGAAATTGTCGCGCGGACCGAGGAAGCCGCGGCGCGGGCCGGCGAAAATCTTGGTGACGTTTTCGACCGCGAGGCTCATGCGAAGCTCTCCGGCAAAATGCCGCCCAGCCCGCGCAACTCGCCGCGCTTGCTGTGCGCCGTCGGCACGGAATTGAGGAGCGCCTTCGTATAGACGTGCGACGGATGCTTCAGCACGTCGCGGACCGGGCCCGATTCAAGGATGCGGCCGCGGTACATCACCGCCACATGCGTGCAGATCTGCGCCACGACGCCGAGATTGTGGGTGATGAGCAGAACGCCGATATTCCGCTCCGCGACCAGATCGTGGATAAGCCGGAGGATCTGCGCCTGGACGGAGACGTCGAGCGCCGTCGTCGGTTCGTCGGCGATCAGAAGGTCCGGCTTGCCGATCATCGCCATGGCGATCAGGACGCGCTGGCGCATGCCGCCGGAGAATTGATGCGGGTAGTCGTCGATCCGCGCGGCGGCGTTCGGGATGCCGACCTTGTCGAGCATTTCCACCGCCTTTTCGCGCGCCGCGCGCTTGAAGACGCGGCTGCTCGCGCCTGCGGCGACGCCGAGCACGGAAGGATCGGCATGGCCGGCATGCATCGCCACGTCGAGAAGCTGCGTGCCGACGCGGAAGACCGGGTTGAGGTTGGTCGTGGGGTCCTGGAAGATCATCCCGATATGGCGGCCTCGAAGCGCGCGCATCTCGGCGTCGCTCGCCGTCAGCACGTCGTGGCCGTCGAAACGGATCGAGCCGGCGAGATAACGGCCGGGCGGCGTCGGGATCAGGCGCGAGACCGAGAGGCCGGTCAGCGATTTCCCCGAGCCGGTCTCGCCGACCATGCCCCAGATCTCGCCGCGCTCTATGGTGAGGTTGATGCCATGCAGGATATGCGTTTCCCCCTCATAGCTTTTCATCGCCAGGTTCAAGTCGCGGATTTCAAGAAGCGGCATCGGCTCTTCCCTCATCGCCTGGCCTTCGGGTCGAGCACGTCGCGCAGCCCGTCGCCAAGGAGGTTGAACGCCAGCACCGCGATGAAGATCGCCGTGCCCGGCGCGACCGCCGTCCACCAATATTGCGGCATGTAGCTACGTGCATTGGAGAGCAGCGTGCCCCATTCCGGCGTCGGCGGCTTGACGCCGATGCCGACGAAGCCGAGCGAGGCCACGGTCAGGATGGCGAAGCCGACATCGAGCGAGGCCTTGACCACCACGGGAGAGACGATGTTTGGCAGGATATGCCGGCAGAGGAGGCGCACCCAGCCCGCCCCGAGCGCCCTGGCGGCGACCACGAACTGCTCCTCCTTCTTGCTGATGACCTCGCCGCGAACGAGTCGCGCATAGACCGGCCACCAGGTGATCGCAATCGCGGCGATCATGTGGCCGACGCCCGTGCCAAGCGCGGCAGCGACCGCCATGGCGAGAATGAGGCTCGGAATGGTCAGAAGGAGATCGGTGAAACGCATCAGGATTTCATCGATCCAGCCGCCGAAATAGCCGGCGACCGCGCCGATCACGGAACCGACGACGATGGCGATCGCGACGACGGCAAGGCCGGAAAGCAGCGACACGCGCGATCCGACCAGGACAAGCGAGAACATGTCCTGGCCGAGCGCGTTGGTGCCGAACCATGCCTCGGCGGAAGGCGGCCGGAAGCGCATCGCCGTATCCGTCGCTCCGCGCACCTGATCGGGATGCGGAACGATGTAGGGCGCTATGATGGCGAGCACGATCAGGATGATGACGAGCGCCAGCCCGATCACCGACAGCCAGCTTTGACGAAAGCGATAGAAGGCCCTCGACCAGTTCTCCATGCGGGCCGACTGCGGTGGCGCGGCGACGGCGCCGGGAGCATGGGTGGTCATGCGTAGCGCACCTTGGGGTTGAAGACACCGTAGAGCAGATCGACGATGAGCATCGTGAAGAGATAGATGATGGCGATGACGAGCGTCACGCCGATGACCGGCATGAAATCCTGCGTCAGGATCGCCTGTGTCGCGTAGAGGCCGAGGCCCGGCCAGTCGAATACCGTCTCGACCAGCACCGTTCCGCCCAGAAGCCAGGAGACGTAAAGGCCGATCACGGTGAGCGTCGAAGTCATCGCGTTCTTCAGCACATATTTGAACAGGATGAGCCGGCTCGACAGACCGAGCGCACGCTCGGTCATGACATAGTCCTGCTGAAGGACCTCGATGGTCGAGGCGCGCATCATGCGCATGATGGTCGCAAGCGGCGAAAGCGCCAGCGTGATGGCCGGCAGCGCCAAATGCGCAAGCGCAATCCCGAACGCATGCCAATCGCCCGCGATCAGCGAGTCGATCGTATAGAAGCCGGTGACGGTGTCGGGCGGGCTTTCGATCAGCGGGAAGCGCCCCGACAGCGGCAGGATATCGAGCCATGCCGCGAAGGCGAGTTGCAGCAGCAGGCCGAGGAAGAAGCGCGGCATGGCGATGCCGCCCAGCGCGACGGTCCGTGTCAAATAGTCGAGTACGCCGTTGCGATAGACGGCGGTGAGGAGGCCGAGCGGAATCCCTACCACCACGGCTATCAGGAAGGCAGCAATGACGAGTTCGAGCGTGGCCGGCAGGTAGCTCAGAATATCGCTGAAGACGGGACGGCGCGTGAAGATCGACATCCCCCAATCGCCATGGAGGAGGCCGGTGAGGTAGGTCCAGTACTGGATCGGAAGCGGCTGATCGAGGTTGAAGTCCTTCCTGAGCTGGGCGATCAGCGCCGGCGTCGCGTTCGGTCCGGCGGCGAGGCCGACCGGATCGCCGGGAAGCATGCGGGAGATAACGAAGAGCAGCAGGGTGAGGCCGATCAGGATCGGGATGATGAGCAGCACCCGCCGCAGGATGAAGGTCAGCATGTCAACCTCCCGCAGACCGGCAGACCGAAGGGAAGAAGGCTATCGCATGGGAAGTTCGCCCCCCACTCCGTCGCGTGGAGCCTGTCCTCGGGCCGGCCAAAGGCCGGACCCGGGGGCGCGCCACCTCTCCCCCGCTCGACGGGGGAGAGGAAGCGCTGGCCGCAAAGCTCGGCGCCCTTCCTCTACCCCACGAAAGTGGGGGAGAGGTGGTTTGCGAAGCAAACCGGAGTGGGGGAACGTTCGTCATCCAGCGCCGCTACGCCAAGGAAAGAGGCCAGACCTCGATCATATTGGCCGCGACCGGGCAGAAGACGAAGTCCTTCACGTTGTCGCGCATCGCGATCTTGCGCAGTTCGAGCACGCCGAAAATATCCGGCGCATCGTCGACGACGAGTTCCTGGAACTTCTTGTAGAGAGCGATGCGCTTCTCCGGATTGCTCTCGGCGCGCGCCTCCTCGATCACCTTGTCCACTTCCGGGTTCTTGTAGACCGGGTTCTGCCACTGGCCGTTGCGCGCCGAATCATAGCCGGCATAGGCCGTGTTGTCGGGATCGGCATAGTTGGGAGACTCGAAGATCGAATAGAAATCCGTCATCGTGTCGGGCGATTTCGCCATCGCGACGATGTCGGGCCACACCATCGGCTTGATGTCGAGATTGATGTTGAGGGCCTTGAGCGAATCGAGAAGGATCAGCGCCCAGCGCTTTTCGTTCTCATATCCCGCCGCATACATCAGCGAGAGCGTGAAGCCGCCGTCCTTGTGCGCCGATTTCGCCAGATATTCCTTCGCCTTGTCCATATCCTGCCGATAGACCTTGAGGTCCTTGTCGAAGCCGAACATGCCGGTCGGCAACGGCCCCTGCATGAGCTGCGCCGGCTGCGCGGCGTCGAGCATGGCCTGATAATTGAAGGCGTAGGAAATGGCCTTGCGCAGGTTCTTGTCGGCAAGCGGCCCCTTCGCCGTGTTCATCTTGATGGTGAAGCTGCGATAGTCCGGCTTCATGATGCGCACGACATGCGGCACGCCCTTCAGCGCCTCCATGTCCTCGGCGAAGAGGTCGAGCGCGATGTGCACCTCCCCGCGCTGGAGCATCAGCCGGGTGGTCGCGGCCTCGCGGACGATCTTCCAGATGGCGGCGTCGATATTGCCGCCCTTGTGCCAGTCGTCCTTGACGCGGATCAGCTCGTAGAGATCGCCCGGCTTGGCGCGGCCCATCTTGAAGGCGCCGGAGCCGGCGATATTGGCGAGCAGATAGGCCTGACCGTCGTCGCTTCCCTTGTTGGCCTCGACAAGCTTCGAATTGACGATGAACATCCAGGGCAGGACGGAGAGAAGCGGCGCGAAGGGCTGCTTCAGCGTCATGGTCACGGTCATGTCGCCGGTGGCCTTGACGCTGTTTTCGTCGAGGATGCCCGACACCATCCATGCCGGCCCGCGCTTCAGGCGCAAAAGCCGCGCGAAGGAATATTCCACGTCCTTCGCCTTGACCGGGCTGCCGTCATGAAACTTCGCGGCGCTGTCCAGCTCGAACGTGTAGGTCAGGCCGTCATCAGAGTGTTTCCAGCTCTTGGCGAGGCCGGGCGCGGGAACCGGCGGCGTCCCGACGACGCGCAACAGGCCGTCATAGGTGTTGCGGAACAGCCATTGCGGCGCATAGCCGGTGGCGACGTGCGGGTCGAAATTCGGGATATCCACGGTGCTGGCGAGCACGATGATTTTCTTTTTGGCGGCATCCGCCGACCAGGGCACGGTGGCTGCCGCGGTCATGCCCGCGGCGCCGATGAGAAACTGGCGTTTGTTGAGTGTGATCATCTCGTTCCCCTTGTTGTTGGCGACGATGGCTTTTTTTCGCAGCGACCCAGCGGATTGCCGGATCAGGCGGCCTTTTCCTTGTTGCGGTCACTGAGCTGGTAGAGCGTCTCGGCCGCGTCGGCGCTGACATAGCCTTCGCGGACGTCGTATTCGATGTCGGCGGTTGCGCGATTCTGCGGATCGCCATAGCCGGCGCCGCCGCCGAGTTGCAGCTCGACAATACGGTCGCTGCGATCGACGACGACGAGGCCGCCCGTTTTGATATCCTCGACGAGATTTCCTTCTCCGTCGAGCAGATAGCCATGGGCGAGCAGGCCCGAGCGGCCGCCGAACAGTCCGGCGATCGGCGCGTTGACGCCTTCGGGCGATACGAACACCGTCACCGGGTTGCCGTCGTCATAGCGCTTGGTGAGGCGGATACGGGCGCCAAGGCCGCCGCGATATTCTCCCGCTCCGCCGGAATCGGTGACGAAACGCTTTTCCAGGATCACCACCGGCGAACGGCTTTCGAGGAGTTCGATCGAGGAGGTGGCAGCCGAAGTCGGCCAGAGCACGGAGGATTCGCCGTCCTGTGCCGCCGAGCCGCCCTGCCCGCCGCCTGAAAGCAGATGGTCATAGAACACCGCGCCGTCGGCGGTCCTGCCATAGACGGTCAGCAGGCTCGGCAGGCCGGTATGGGCGATCACCTTGCCGGGCGCGGCCCCGGCGATGGCGCGGAAGATGCTGGGCGAGATGTACCAGCCGGTGCGGGTCCTGAGACTTACCGGCGCCGGCTTGCTGCAATTGAGCACGGAGCCCTGCGGCGCCTTCACGTGGAAGGGGCGGTAGCACCCGGCATTGCCGCGCACATTCGGGGTCAGCATGCATTTGAGCGGATAGGTGGAATGCGCCGTCGTGTAGCTCAGCGTGCAATTGATGCCGCCGAGCGGCACCTCCGCCGGAGCGCCAGCGAAATCCACCTCGATCTCGTCGCCAGTGATCGTCACCTTGACCGGAATATTCATCGGCGTACCGAGCGGATTGTAAGTGACCTCGGAGGTATGGACGCCGTCGGGCAGCGCGCGGATCGCCTCGCGCATGGCCTTTTCCGACCGCGACTGGACCACTTCGGCGAGCGCGGTGAGGTCGGCCAGCCCATATTCCTCCATGAAGG
>JBQCEL010000111.1:0-9401 GCA_051960255.1 Rhizobiaceae bacterium | reverse complement strand
TCGGCGCCGGCAAGCGTGAAGCCGAGCTTTGTCATCTTGTCGCGAAACCGCTCGGCATTGGCATAGAGCGTGGCCCGCAAATCATCGCCACGGTCGACCAGTTCGAATACTTTCAGCGACGCAGCCGCGATGACCGGGGCGAGCGTGTTGGAGAAAAGATAGGGACGCGAGCGCTGGCGCAGCCAATCGATCACCTCCGCCTTGCCCGACGTATAGCCGCCGGACGCGCCGCCAAGCGCCTTGCCGAGCGTGCCGGTGACGATGTCGATCCGGCCTTCGACGCCGCAATATTCCGGCGTGCCGCGCCCATGCTTGCCGACGAAGCCGACGGCATGGCTGTCATCGACCATCACCATGGCGTCATATTTCTCGGCGAGATCGCAGATACCCCTGAGATTGGCGATGATGCCGTCCATCGAGAAGACGCCGTCCGTGGCGATCAAGCGGAACCGGCAATCGGCCGCCTCCTTCAGCCGCGCCTCCAGATCGGCCATGTCGTTGTTGGCATAGCGGTAGCGCTTCGCCTTCGACAGGCGCACACCGTCGATGATCGAGGCGTGATTGAGCGCGTCGGAAATGACGGCGTCCTCTTCTCCGAGCAGCGTCTCAAACAGGCCGCCATTGGCGTCGAAGCAGGAGGAATAGAGGATTGTGTCCTGCATGCCGAGAAAGGCGGAAATCCGCGCCTCCAGCTGCTTGTGCTCCTCCTGCGTGCCGCAGATGAAGCGCACCGAGGCCATGCCGTAGCCATAGCGATCGAGCGCATTCTTGGCCGCGTCACGCAGTTCGTCATTGTCCGCAAGGCCGAGGTAGTTGTTGGCGCAGAAATTGATCACGTCGCGGCCAGCCGAGCGGATATGCGCCGATTGCGGCGAGGAGATCACCCGCTCGGATTTATAGAGACCGGCGGATTTCAGTTCTCCGAGTTCTTTTTCGATATGGGCGAGAAAGGCTTTGGTCATGACACTGTCCTTCGCGGACAATGTCGCGCGGCGATTGCCGGAAATCTATAGGAAAAGCGACGCTGCGATCTTCCCTTCTCTCCGCTCACGGGGAGAAGGTGGCCCGAAGGGCCGGATGAGGGGCACACGAACTCTGGAAAGCCCCTCACCTGCCTCCTGAGCATGTCGAAGGGCGGCATCCTCTCCCCGCAAGCGGGGAGAGGAACGATAGTCAGAAAAACGCCTGCAATCCGGTCTGGGCGCGGCCGAGGATCAGCGCGTGCACGTCATGCGCGCCCTCATAGGTGTTGACCGTTTCCAGATTCTGCGCGTGGCGCATGACGTGATAGCCGATCTGGATGCCGTTGCCGCCATGCATGTCGCGCGCCATGCGGGCGATGTCGAGCGCCTTGCCGCAATTGTTGCGCTTGACGATGGAGATCATCTCCGGCGCGAATTTATGCTCGTCCATCAGACGGCCGACGCGCAGCGCGCCTTGCAGCCCGAGCGCGATTTCGGTCTGCATGTCGGCAAGCTTCTTCTGGTAAAGCTGCATGCCGGCGAGCGGCTTGCCGAACTGCTTGCGGTCGAGGCCGTATTGGCGGGCGCGGAACCAGCAATCCTCGGCCGCGCCCATGGCGCCCCAGGCGATACCGTAGCGGGCACGGTTCAGGCAGCCGAACGGCCCCTTGAGACCCGAGACATTCGGCAGAAGCGCTTCTTCTCCGACCTCGACCCCTTCCATGACCACCTCGCCGGTGATCGAGGCCCTCAGCGACAGCTTGCCCTCGATCTGCGGCGCCGAGAGACCTTTCATGCCCTTTTTGAGGACGAAGCCGCGTATCTGGTTGTCATGCGCCGCCGATTTCGCCCAGACGACGAAGACGTCGGCGATCGGCGCGTTGGAAATCCACATCTTCGACCCGGTCAGGCGATAGCCGCCGGAAATCTTCTCGGCCTTCGTCTTCATGCCGCCCGGATCGGAACCGGCGTCAGGCTCGGTGAGACCGAAACAGCCGATCCATTCGCCGGAAGCCAGTTTGGGAAGATATTCCTTCCGCTGTTCCTCCGTGCCATAGGCATGAATCGGATGCATCACCAAAGAGGATTGCACGCTCATCATCGAGCGGTAGCCGCTGTCGATGCGCTCCACCTCGCGCGCGACGAGGCCGTAGGAGACATAGCCGGCGCCGACGCCGCCATATTGCTCGGGAATGGTGACGCCGAGAAGCCCCGCCTCGCCCATCTCGCGGAAGATCGCCGGGTCGGTCTTTTCCTGGAGATAGGCTTCCTCGACGCGGGGGGCGAGCTTGTCCGCCGCGAAGGAGGCGGCCGCGTCGCGGATCATCCTCTCCTCGTCGGTCAACTGGTCTTCGAGTAGGAAGGGATCGTTCCAGACGAAGGATCCGCCCGAGGGCTTCTTCTCACTGCTCATTGTCTCTCCAACTTAGTATCGAACGGCGGCCTGGCAGACGCGGCGTGCCACGCCCGGCGACGGTCCTTACTAATGCGCTGGCGGGCGCGGCGCAAAGGCATTATTTGCAAGCAGCGCCGATGAGAGAGCCAAAACCATGACCCAAACCGAAAACCTGACACAACTCGGCCGCTTCGTCGGCCAGCCGGCATCGCCGGACGAAGCGGTGCTGGAAACCGTGCCTTTTACCGCCGGAGGCGATGGTGCGCCGGCAATCGTGCGCTTCACCTGCCCTGAATTCACCTCGCTCTGTCCGGTGACGGGGCAGCCCGATTTCGCGCATCTCGTCATCGACTATGCGCCCGACAAGCTTCTGGTGGAATCGAAGTCGCTGAAGCTCTTCCTGACCTCGTTCCGCAACCATGGCGCCTTTCACGAGGAATGTACGGTGATGATCGGGAAACGCTTCGTCGCTGCGGCAAAGCCGCTCTGGCTGAGGATCGGCGGCTATTGGTATCCGCGCGGCGGCATTCCGATCGATGTGTTCTGGCAGACCGGCCAGCCGCCCGAAGACGCATGGCTGCCGGACACCGGCGTCGCGCCCTATCGCGGCAGGGGCTGAGTGCAGATCACTAATGTTTCCACGAGATGCCCCTCACCCTAACCCTCTCCCCGCAAGCGGGGCGAGGGGATTGTGGCGTCCCGGCTAGCCTTCTTCTCCCCGCCCGCGGGGAGAAGATGCCGGCAGGCAGATGAGGGGGAACGCGTTCCTGAATTGCCGAAGGTCAGGCGCGGAGAGCAATCACTCAATAATCACTCTGAAATTGTCCGCGGAACCTCCACATCGAAGACCGAATCCCCGTATAATCCGCCGATGCCGATCCGCGCTCTCTCCGATACCGTCATCAATCAAATCGCCGCGGGCGAGGTGATCGAACGGCCGGCGAGCGTGGTGAAGGAACTGGTCGAAAACGCGCTCGACGCCGGCGCGGAGCGGATCGAGGTGACGATCGCGAGCGGCGGCCTGAGCCTGATCCGCGTGGTGGATGACGGCGGAGGCATCCCGGCCGACGAACTGCCGCTCGCGGTGGCGCGCCATTGCACCTCGAAGCTCAGGGACGACATCAACGCCATCCATTCGCTCGGCTTCCGCGGCGAGGCGCTGCCGTCGATCGGGTCCGTCGGCAAGCTTCTCATCAGGTCGCGAACCGCCGATGCGACAGGCGGCGCGGAGATCGCCGTATCGGGTGGGGACGTGTCGCCGGTGCGGCCGGCCGGCGCCAATCGGGGCACGCTGGTCGAGGTGCGCGACCTGTTCTTCGCGACGCCGGCGCGGCTGAAATTCATGAAGGGCGAGCGCGCCGAGGCGAGCGCGGCTGCCGACGTGGTGAAGCGGCTGGCGATCGCCTCGCCGGCGGTTCGCTTTATGCTCTCCTCTCCCGACCGGTCGCGGATCGATTATGCCGCCGCGACGCCTGACGAAGAGGGCTTGTCGCGGCGGATCGCGCAGGTGATCGGCAAGGAATTCGAGGAGAACTCGCTTCTCGTCGACGCCGAGCGCGAAGGCGTGCGGCTTTCGGGACGCGTTTCCATCCCCTCCTTCACGCGCGCCAACGCGCTGTCGCAATATGCCTATGTCAACGGTCGCCCGATCCGTGACAAGCTGATCGCCGGCGCGATCCGCGGCGCTTATATGGATGTCCTGTCGCGTGACCGGCATGCGGTGACGGTGCTTTTCCTTTCCGTCGATCCGGCGCTGGTCGATGTCAACGTGCATCCGGCGAAGGCCGACGTCCGTTTCCGCGATCCCGGCCTCGTGCGCGGCCTTATCGTCGGCGCGATCCGGCAGGCGCTGGCGCAGTCCGGCGTGCGCGCGACGACGACGGGCGCGGCCAGTATGATGAACGCCTTCCGACCGGGACCCGTTTCCTTCGAGCATCCATGGCACGGCATGTACCATGCCGCGCAAGCCGGGCAGCCGATGCGAAGCGGTTCCGGCTGGCGAAATTCCTTCCAGCGGCCGCTCGAAGCCGGCTTTGCCGAAGAAGAGCGGGCCGCTTTCACGGCGGCGCCGAGCGCCGATGCTCGCGCGGACAGCGAAACGCCCCCTTCCGAAACGCTCGCCATGCCGCTCGGCGCGGCGCGCGCGCAACTCCACGAGAATTACATCGTCGCGCAAACAGAGGATTCCATCATCATTGTCGACCAGCATGCCGCGCATGAAAGGCTGGTCTATGAGGCGCTCAAGAACGCGCTCCATGCGCGGCCGATGGCGGCGCAGATGCTGCTCCTGCCCGAGGTCGTCGATCTGCCGGAGGATGATTGCGACCGCCTTGCAACGCATGCCGAAACGCTGAAACGCTTCGGCCTCGGCGTCGAGCGCTTCGGTCCCGGCGCGATCGCCGTGCGCGAGACGCCCGCCATGCTGGGCGAGATCGACACGGCGAAGCTTTTGCGCGACCTCGCCGACGAAATCGCCGACAACGACACGGCCGAAACGCTGAAGGGCAGGATCGACAGGATCGCCGCGACCATGGCCTGCCATGGCTCGGTCCGCTCCGGCCGGCGGCTCAGGGCCGAGGAGATGAACGCACTGCTTCGCCGGATGGAAGCGACGCCAGGCTCCGGCACGTGCAATCACGGCCGCCCCACCTATATAGAGCTCAAGCTTTCGGACATAGAGCGGCTTTTCGGGCGGCGGTGAGGACGCAGGTGCTCATGCGGGCCATCGCCGCCCCCGCATCCGCCTGCCGGCACCTTCTCCCCGCAGGCGGGGAGAAGAAGACTGGCCGCAACGTTCGCCGACCCTCCCCGCCCCGCTTGCGGGGAGAGGGTCAGGGTGAGGGGGATGGCGATAAGCTGAGATCACGTCGAACCGGCTTGATTTTCGCGCGGTTTTATGGCGCAAAGCCTCTAAGGACAAATACTGATGATGAACCGTTTCGAAGGCCCCGGGGGCCGGGAAGCCCGTATCCGCTATCTTGACGGCGATTTCCAGATCGCCAGCCCCGGCGCCTATGTCCGCTGCGCGGTGACTGGCGAGCCGATCACCATCGATGAACTGAAATATTGGAGCGTGGCGCGCCAGGAGGCCTATGTCAGCGCCGCCGTCTCGCTTGAACGCGAACTCGAAGCCAATCCGTCGCTGCGCAAGCGCTGAGTTCCGATTACAAAAGCCTTTGCCGCGCGGCGTTGATGGTCGCGTCGATGATCGTCGCGGGAACGGAGGAAGGTTCAAAGGCCATCCCGATCTCCAGCACGTTCAGCCGCTCACGAAAGGCGATGACGGCGGGTGAACCGTGGGCAAGACGGGCGGCGTCCTTCGTCGTCGTCACTAATTCAAGACCGTAAGCAGCGGCGCTCTCCCTCAGATCAATGATTTCGTCGTCGGCGTAAAAATGGTGGTCCGGAAAGGAGCGCGTCTTCTCCACCAGACCGCCGGCCGCAATGAGCGTGTCATAGAATTTCTGCGGATTGCCGATGCCTGCGAAGGCATAAAGCCTTTTACCGCGCAAGCCGTGGCCGCGCGCCGGCCTTGTCTCGGCATGAAATACGGCCTTTCCGGCTCTTGCCGCGGTGCGCACCACATTGTCGGCGCCGCCGCCTTTTCCGACGACAAGCAGCGCATCGGTATAGGGCAGCTGGTCGGTGATCCTGGCGCGAAGAGGCCCGCCGGGAAGGACGTGGCCGTTGCCCGCTCCCCGCGTCGCATCGACAACAATCAGTCCGTAATCGAAATGGATGCGCGCGCTCTGGAAGCCGTCATCCATGATCAGGAAGTCGCACCCCTTCTCCAGCAACAGGCGCGCGGCGGCGGCCCGGTCCTTGGAGACAGCGACCGGCGCATGTTGCGCAAGAAGCAGCGGTTCGTCGCCGACATGGCGGGCGCTATCCTCGCCGGCATCGACCAGTTGCGGGCCGTAAAAGCTGCCGCCATAGCCTCGCGACAGGAAGCCCGGACGAAGGCCCTTCGATTTCGCCGCGCGCGCCAGAGCGATCGCCACCGGCGTCTTGCCGCTGCCACCGACCGTAAAATTGCCGACGCATAAGACCGGCACAGCTATCTTTTGACGCGGCGCGCGTTTGATGCGGCGCGCCGCGACGGCGGCATAGAGGAACGAAGCGGGACTGAGGAAAAAGGCTCGCCAGTCCGCCGGCTCCCACCAGAACGGAGGCGTCTCGCTCGTCATCGCTCCGAAGCGCCGCCGTTTTCCAGCCGCGCCTTGACGATCAGGGGTTGGATGAAGGGTTCGAGCGCCTTTAGCGTGCGGTCAAGCGCGCCGCGCATCTCGTCTACGGCGGCGACGCCGGCCGCCATCATCTCCCGGCGCGCCGGCTCGTTGCAGAGGAGGAAGTTGACGGCGCCGGCAAGCATCTCGCGGTCGCGCACCAGCCGCGCGCCGCCGCTGTCGATCAGATGCTGGTAGGTGTCGCGGAAATTCTGGACGTTGCGGCCGGAAAGCACCGCGGTTTCGAGCATGGCCGGTTCGAGCGGGTTCTGGCCGCCCTCGCCGGTCAGCGAGCGTCCGACAAAGGCGATTTCCGTCAAGCGAAGATAAAGCCCCATCTCGCCCACCGTATCTCCAAGCAGAATATCGGTTTCGGGCGCGACCGGATCGCGGCGGCTGCGGCGGGCGACCTTGAGGCCCTTGGCGGCGAACGCCGTTTCGACCGCGCCGGCCTTGTCGGGATGGCGCGGCACGATGATGGTCAGCATGTCGGGATGCCGCTCACGCAACAGGCCATGCACCTCGCCGGCAACTTCCTCTTCCCCCTCATAGGTGGAGACAGCCGCCCAGGTTTTGCGCGGCCCGATCTGCTGCTGAAGCTCGATAAGGGAGCCAAGATCGACGGGAGGCGGCTCGGAATCGACCTTGAGATTGCCCGAGACAGTGACGGGACGCGCGCCAAGGGCCAAGAACCGTTCCGCATCGAGTTCGGACTGCGCCACGACATGGGCGAGATTCTCGAACAGCGCGTCGGCCAGGAATGAACGCTTCTTCCAGGACGCGAAGGAGCGGTCGGAGAGGCGGCCGTTGACGAGGATTTGCGGCACGCGTCGGGCGCCGAGTTCGAGGATCGTCATCGGCCATATCTCGGATTCCGCGATGATGGCCAGATCAGGCTTCCAATGGTTCAGGAAGCGGCTGACGGCGGGTTTGAGATCGAGCGGCACATATTGGTGGATGGCCCGGCCGTCGAGGCGTTCCGCGGCGATCTTGGCCGAGGTGACGGTGCCCGTCGTCAGAACGACATGGATGCCGTAATCCAGGATGCGCTCGATAAGAGGCACCACCGCGACCGTCTCGCCGACGCTGGCGGCATGGATCCAGACGAGCGGCCCCGCCGGGCGCGGCTGCCCGGCGACGCCGTAGCGCTCGCGCCGCCGCGCCCTCTCCTCTTTTCCCTTGGAGGCCCGCCAGGCGATATAGCCGCCGATCAAGGGATAGGCGGCGGCGCCGGCCCAGCGATAGGCGGTCAACGCCGCGCGGCCCCAATAATCACTCATCGGGCACCGTCGGCGAGCAAATAGGCCTTTTCGGTCGCGGCGTTGAGGCTCGCCGTCACCTCCCGGCGCTTTGCCTCCAGCACCGCCTCGTCGGCATCCGCCGGAATATATACCGGCTCGCCGAAAATGACGGCGAGGCGACCGAAGGGCAGGTTGATGGTGGTGCGGTCCCAAGTCTTTTCCAGAACCTTGCGGCGGCTCGTCGCATAGGCGACCGGCAGGATCGGCCGGCCGGAAATGCGGGCAAGCGTGACAATGCCGAGGCCAGCCTCGCGCGGCGTGCCGTGCGGTATATCGGCGATCATGGCGACGGTATTGCCATGCTCGAGCGTCTTCTTCATCGCGATCAGGGCGCGCGCCCCGCCCTTGGAGGCGGCGCGGTCCTTCTCCCTGCCGCCGGAGCCGCGTATGGTCCTGAAGCCGAGCCTTTCCGCAACTCTCGCATTGAGTTCGGCATCGGCGCTTCGTGAGAACATGGCGGTGATGGGGATGCGCCGCGGCCTGTCACAGGGCGCCAGCAGGTGCTGGCCGTGCCAGAGCGCCACGATCGAAGGCATATGCGCCTTTAGCACAGCGGCGGTGTCGCCGCTCCCCTTCACCCGCCTGTTGGTGAAATAGATGAAGCGAAACGAGATGGCGAGCAGGTTCACCAATATGGGAAGGGTCAGGGCCGAGTTTGCCAGCGGTTTGCGGATCGCGCGCCAAATCGCGCGCGCCGGCCCGGCAGGACGCCGGGACCGCAAAGGCCTGGCAGAAGCTTCAGAAATCCGCTCCTGACGCATGCTCACTCTTTGCCCGCGGTCTTGGTCTCCGGGTCGAGAAGACGGTGCAGATGCACAATGAAGTAGCGCATATGCGCGTTGTCCACCGTCTCTTGGGCCTTCGCCTTCCACGCCGCCTCAGCGGTCCGGAAATTGGGGTAGATGCCAACGACATCGAGCTTGTCCAGATCACGGAATTCCGTGCCGCCGAGAGACTTCAGTTCGCCGCCGAACACCAGATGCAGCAACTGCTTGTTTTCTACCGTTTCAGTCATTTTTCCGATCCAGAACCCGAACGGGAACAGCAGGAAGGTCTAAATCAATTCGCATCGCTTTGAAACCGTCGCGAAGGGGTTACACCCGGCGAATGGCGGATGCGAGATCCGCCAGCAGATCGCCGCTTCCCGCAACGAGAACGCCATGCGCTGTCTCGCGTCCGGCATAGAGAGGCTCCGCCAGCTTTCCGTTGAGAATTCGCCCACCGGCGCGCGACAAAATCAAATCCGCCGCCGCGAGATCCCAATCATGGGCGTAGGCCTTGACAAAAGTGGCGTCGATCGCGCCGCTGGCGACAAGCGCGAGTCTGTAGGCCAGAGATGGAATATAGGAGACCTTCTCGAAATCGCGCCGCAAGTCGCCGGAAACGCTGTCGATAAGCGTTCTCGGGCCAGCAACCTTGTATATGCCTGACGGCGCCGCAACGCGAATCGCTTCGCCATTTCGGGTGGCTTCCGTCGCGGCGCCGGCGAGATAGACTTCGTCCCTTGCCGGGCAAT
>JBQCEL010000110.1:0-18954 GCA_051960255.1 Rhizobiaceae bacterium | reverse complement strand
GATCGGTAGCGGTGTAGACGAGCGTTTCCTTATCGTTCAGCAGATGGCCCTTCAGCCGCACATGAAGATATTCGTCACGTGCGGCGGTGACACCCGGCCATTCCTTCGGCCCGGGCGCCGCGACGGGCGCGGTATGCACGCGCTGGTCGACCCGCGCGATCAGCGCAAGTTTCCAGCTCCGCCTTTCGACCTGCCAGACCCCGAGGCCGATGAAGGTCGCGAACAGGAGGAGGCCGAACGCTGCCAGCGCTATATGGCTGGCCTTGGAGCGTCCGGCGAATGTCTTTCCCGGCACGGCAAGGGTCCTCAGGCGGACCTCCCGACGGTCAGCCGGGATGGCCTGTCATCATTCCCGGCATCATGTTGAGGTCGAGATGATACATCACCCAGAGCGAGCCGACGATCCCGATGACCACCAGCACCACCGTGAAGATCAGGGCCAGCATGTTCCAGCCGCCCTCGGACCGGGCGTCGAGATGGAGGAAATAGATCATATGGACGACGATCTGAACGACCGCGAAGATCATGATCAGGATGCCGGTGGCCACCGCATTGTCGAGCACATTGCCCATGACCAGCCAGAACGGAATCACCGTCAAGACGACCGCGAGGACAAAACCGGTGAGATACCCCTTCAGCGTGCCGTGCGGAGCGTCGGCCAGAGCGTGATGGCCATCGGCGGCGTGCGTTGCGTGTGCATCGGAACTCATCAGAGGACTCCCAGCAGATAAACGACGGAGAAGACGCCGATCCAGATGACGTCGAGGAAGTGCCAGAACATGCTGAAGCACATAAGGCGGCGCGTGTTCTCCTGGATGAGGCCCTTGCGCGCGATCTGCACCATGAGTGTGATCAGCCAGATGATGCCGATGGTGACGTGCGTGCCGTGCGTGCCGACCAGCGTGAAGAAAGCCGAGAGATAGGCGCTGCGCTGCGGGCCGGCGCCCTCGGCGACCAGGCCGAAGAATTCGCGCAGTTCGAGTCCGACGAAAGCGGCGCCGAAAAGGCCGGTCACGAGTAGCCAGAACAGCGTCGCGCCTTTCCTGTGCCGCGCCATTTCGAGCATGGCGAAGCCGCAGGTGATCGATGAGATGAGCAGCATCGCCGTGTTGAGTGCGACCGTCGGAATCTCCAGCACCTCCTGCGGCGTCGGACCCCCGGCATAGCGGTCCCTGAGCACGCCGAAAGTGGCGAAGAGCACGGCGAAGATGAGCGTATCGCTCATGATGTAGATCCAGAAGCCGAGCAGCGTGCTGCTATGCGCATGCTCCTCTTCCGTCACGTAGAAAGCCGGTGTGCCGGCGGTCTGGAGAGCGGTCTCAGTCGTCATTGTTCGCCCTCACGCATGCTGGGCGAGCAACGCGGTGCGCTCGCCTTCCTTTAGAGCGACCGTCTCGGCGGGAATGCTGTAGTCGCGGTTGTAGTTGAAGGTATGGGTGATGGCCACGACGACCATTGCCAGAAAGCTCAGCGCCGCCAGCCACCACATGTACCAGATCATGCCGAAGGCGAAGCCCACGGCCAGGCCCGCCAGGATGGCGCCCGTACCGGTGTTCTTTGGCATGTGGATCGGCCGGAAGCCTTCGAGCGGACGGACATAGCCGCGCATCTTCATGTCCCACCACGCGTCGTGGTCGTAGACGATCGGCGTGAAGGCGAAATTGTATTCCGGCGGCGGCGAGGAAGTCGACCATTCGAGCGTGCGAGCGTTCCACAGATCGCCGGTGACGTCGCGCAGCGCCTCACGCTTCATGATGCTGACGCCGAACTGGATGAACATGGCGAGAATGCCGCCTGCGATCATCAGCGCGCCGAAAGCGGCAATGACGAACCAGATCTGCAGCGAAGGGTCGTCGAAATGATTCAGCCGACGGGTGATGCCCATCAGGCCGAGCGCATAGAGCGGCATGAAGGCGAGATAGAAGCCCGGCACCCAGAGCCAGAACGACACCTTGCCCCAGAAGGGATCGAGCCTGAAGCCGAAGGCCTTCGGGAACCAGTAGTTGATCGCCGCGAATATGCCGAAGAGCACGCCGCCGATGATCACGTTGTGGAAATGCGCGATCAGGAATAGCGAGTTGTGCAGAACGAAGTCGGCCGGCGGAACCGCAAGCATGACGCCCGTCATGCCGCCGATGACGAAGGTCAGCATGAAGGCCACTGTCCACATCATCGGCAGTTCGAAGCGGATGCGTCCCTTATACATCGTGAACAGCCAGTTGAAGATCTTCGCCCCTGTCGGGATCGAAATGATCATCGTGGTGATGCCGAAGAAGGAATTGACGCTGGCGCCCGAGCCCATCGTGAAGAAGTGGTGCAGCCACACAAGGTAGGACAGGATGGTGATGACGATCGTCGCATACACCATCGAGGCATAGCCGAAGAGCCGCTTGCCGCAGAAGGTCGAAACGACTTCGGAATAGACGCCGAAGCAGGGCAGGATGAGGATGTAGACCTCGGGATGGCCCCAGATCCAGATGAGGTTGACATACATCATCTGGTCGCCGCCGGCGGTGTTGGTGAAGAAATGCGTGCCGGCGTAGCGGTCGAGCGTCAGCAGCGCCAGAACGGCCGTCAGCACGGGGAAAGCGGCGACGATCAGGATGTTGGTGCAAAGCGCCGTCCAGGTGAAGACCGGCATCTTCATCATGCTCATACCGGGGGCGCGCATCTTGATGATGGTTGCGACGAGATTGACGCCCGACAACAATGTCCCGAGACCTGCGACCTGAAGGCCCCAGATATAGTAGTCGACGCCGGTTCCGGGACTGTAGGCGAGTTCCGACAGCGGCGGGTAGGCGAGCCAACCGGTCTGGGCGAACTCGCCGAGGAAGAGCGAGATCATGACGATCACCGCGCCCGCGGCCGTCATCCAGAAGCTGAAATTGTTGAGGAACGGAAAGGCGACGTCGCGCGCGCCGATCTGCATCGGCACGACGAAGTTCATCAGCCCGGTGATCAGCGGCATTGCCGCGAAGAAGATCATGATCACGCCATGGGCGGTGAAGATCTGGTCGTAATGGTGCGGCGGCAGATAGCCCTGGTTGGCGCCGAAGGCGACCGCCTGCTGCGCCCGCATCATGATGGCGTCGGAAAAGCCGCGCACAAACATGATGAGGCCGAGAATGATGTACATCACACCGATCTTCTTATGATCGATGCTGGTGATCCACTCGTCCCAGAGATAGCCCCATTTGCGGAAATAGGTGATGCCGCCGAGGACGGCGAGGCCGCCGGCCGCAACGACAAAGAACGTATAGAAGACGATCGTTTCCGGCAGGACATCCTGCCAGGTCAGACGTCCGAAGATGAATTTCCATAGATCGGGGTTTGAAAACATCGTCTTGCTCTGCTTTTCCGTACGATCGCGACGCCGGGCGCCGCCTATGCAATTTCAGTAAGGGCCGTCAGTCCTTGGCCATGGCGCCCGAATTGGAACCGGCGGCCTTGGCCATATGAGAAGAGTGCTCGCCCATGCCGGGCATATCCTTCATGCCGGCGCTCTCCATGTCATGCCCGTGATGCTTGGGCATCATTTTATCCATGCAGGTCCGGGCCTGGCCGACGCACCTGTTCAGGATGTCGTGATAGAGACCGGCCGCGACTGACTTATAATAGTGCACGGGAACGTCTTGGCTCGGCTTCGCCAAGTCCTCGTAGGCCGCCACGTTCAGGTCGTCGCCGCCCTTCTTCACCTTTTCGACCCACCCCGTGAAGTCGGCATCGCTCATGCCGTGGAACTTGAAATTCATGTGAGAGAAGCCGGCGCCACTGTAATTCGCGGAGAAGCCGTCATAGACGCCCGGCTTGTTGATGACCGCGTGAAGCTTCGTCTCCATGCCGGCCATGGAGTAGATTTGTCCCGCCAGCGCCGGAACATAGAACGAGTTCATCAGGTCGGACGAGGTGATTTTGAAGTCGATCGGCGTGTTCACCGGAGCGGCGAGTTCGTTGACGGTGGCGATCCCCTGATCCGGATAGATGAACAGCCATTTCCAGTTCAGCGACACAACTTCCACCGTCAGCGGCTTGTGCTGCGGCGTCACCGCCTGCGTAGCGTTGATCTGTTGGAGCGGCCGATAGGGATCCAGCGTATGCGTGCTGACCCAGGTGATGGCGCCGAGCGCGATGATGATGGCGAGCGGAGCGGACCAGATGACGACTTCGAGCCTGGTCGAGTGGTGCCAGTCCGGCCGATATTCGGCGTTTCTGTTCCCCTGACGGTATTTCCAAGCGAAGAGCGCCGTCAGGATCATCACCGGAACGATGATCAGAAGCATCAGGATCGTCGAGATGATGATGATGTCGCGCTGCTGCGCTGCGATATATCCGGACGGATGCAGCACCACCATGTTGCACCCGCTCAGCGTAAGCATCACAGGCAGGGTGAGGGATCCCAACAATAACTTTCTCAACATGAATGCATCCCGCCGGTCCGGTAAGCCGGGCCTGAATTTGTTTCAACCACGCAGAAACCTGCCGGAATCAAAACGCGCGCAGGATGCCCCCGGCCAAAACGGCCGGATGCCCTGACACGCCTCCCAGCATGGACAATCTGCATTTCCGCGCGATCGAAGGTTGAACCAGGGGTCGCCGGAATTGCTGCACCTGCTAACGGCTTTCGGCCTGCCTGTCACCCCCTTTTGCGGGGTTCGTTTGTCGCAGGGAAGAGATGTCGCAGTGCGGGCATTTGGGTGCCGTTAGGGAAGTGTACAGGGAACGAAGCGGTGCCTGCAACCATTTGACGCATATCGAAGCGCGGCGCATAGTTGCTGGCGGACTTGGAGGAGTCTGGTTTGCCTTTTCGGGGCGAACAGAAAGAGGGATGGAATGAGCACGGTTATGCAGACGAACTACGCGGGTACGGCGTCAACGCCGCTCGAACGCGATGCGCGCCAGGGCATGGTGCCACGGCGGGTTGACCCCGGCCGGATCGCCATCGGCGTCGTCATCGGCCGCACCTCGGAATTCTTCGACTTCTTCGTCTATTGTATCGCCTCGGTATTGGTCTTCCCGAAATTCCTGTTTCCGCATCTCGATCCGATGAGCGCGATGCTTTCGTCCTTCGCCATCTTCTCGCTCGCTTTTATCGCGCGGCCGATCGGTTCCCTGATCTTCATGCGCGTCGATCGCAAGCACGGGCGCGGCGTCAAGCTGACAGCAGCCATGCTGCTCCTAGGCTTCGCCACGGCGGCCATGGCGTTCCTGCCCGGCTATGCCGATATCGGTTACTACGCCGTGTGGTTCCTGGTTGTCCTGCGCTTCGCGCAAGGCCTGGCGCTCGGCGGCGCTTGGGATGGATTGGCCTCGCTTCTGGCATTGAACGCGCCCGATAACAAGCGCGGCTGGTACGCCATGATGCCGCAGTTGGGCGCGCCGCTCGGCTTCATGCTCGCCTCGGCGCTCTTCGCCTATTTCGTCTCCAGCCTCTCGGAAGCCGATTTCATCGACTGGGGCTGGCGCTTCCCCTTCTTCGTCGCCTTCGCCATCAACGTGGTGGCGCTGTTCGCGCGCCTGAGGCTGGTCATGACGGCCGAGTTCGTCGCCCTGCTCGAACGAAACGAGCTTCAGCCCGAGCGCGTCCGCCCGACTTTCCGCGCCAACGGCAAGTCGATCGTCATCGGCGCCTTCGTTCCGCTGGCGAGCTATGCGCTGTTCCATCTCGTAACGGTCTTCCCGCTGAGCTGGGTGGTGCTCTATACGCGGGATTCCATCAGCCACTTCCTGTCCGTCCAGATCATCGGCGGCCTTGTCGGCGCCGGCACCATCGTCCTGTCGGGCATCCTGGCCGACAGGATCGGCCGCCGCCGCCTGCTCGGCTGGGCGGCCGTCCTGATCGGCATCGGGGGATTTCTCACGCCATTCCTCTATAGTTGGGGCGTTTTCGGCGAAGACCTCATCGTCGTCCTCGGCTTCGCCCTGCTCGGCCTCTCTTTCGGCCAGGCTTCGGGAGCCGTCGCTTCCAACTTCCAGAAGGCCTATCGCTATTCCGCCTCCGCGATCACGTCCGATCTCGCCTGGCTGATCGGCGCCGGCTTTGCGCCGTTGGTGGCTTTGGAATTGTGCAATCTCTACGGTCTCGTCGCCGTCGGCATCTATCTCCTGTCCGGCGCGATCGCCACGCTTCTCGCACTTTACTTCAATCACCAGATGCTGACGATTCGGGACTGAAACCTGATCCGCTGGACCAGGAGAAGCGGGGGAGAAAGTCCAGAATTGAACGCCTCGCCGGCGAGCCGCTTGCGGGCTTCTACTGGAGCCGATGCGCTGTTATAGAGAGAGCCATGCGGTTGTCTTGTGGATAGGGGGCCGCAAACCTTGAAAGATGCATCGAATGACATCACAGGCTTTTTGCGGGAGGATTCTTCCTGTAGAAGCGAAGCCGGATGCGGGTCATTGGTCATCGCACCGATAAGAGGGACAAAAAGAATGAAAAGGGAAAAACACATCATGGACCGTCGCGTCATTCTAGCCGGTGTAGCCGCTGCCGCTTTGATCGGCTTGGGAGGAGGCCAGTCGCAGGCCGACGATTTGCAGCAGATCATGCAGAAGGGAACGCTGACAGTCGGCGTCAAGGCGGACTATCCGCCCTTCGGTTTCCGTCAGGCGAACGGCGATATTGTAGGTATCGAGCCGGATATGGCGCGTGACCTGGCCAAGCGCCTCGGCGTCAAGATCGCGTTGGTGCCGGTGGTCGCGTCGAACCGCATCCAGTTCCTGCAGCAGGGCCGGATCGACGTTATGATCGCGACGATGAACTATACGGCGGAGCGCGCCAAGCAGGTTCAGTTCGTCCCGCCGAACTATTACGCTTCGGGCTATAACGTCATGATTCCCAAGGCGATGAAGGCGACCTCCTGGGACGCGCTGAAGGGCAAGACCGTCTGCGCCATCCAGGGTTCGTTTTACAATCGCGGCGCTTCGGAGAAATACGGCTTGCAGCTGAGCGCCTTTGCTGGTGTCGCCGAAGCTCTGACCGCGCTGAAACAGGGCCGGTGCGTCGGCTTCCTCTATGACGACACTGCGATCGAAGGCCAGTTGCTGAAATCGGAATGGTCGTCCTACGACATGCCTTTGCCGAGCCAGGATGCCGAACCGTGGGGCATTTCGGTGAAGAAGGGCGAGGATAAGCTGGCTGCGAAAGTTCACGACGCTATCGTCGATTGGAACAAGACCGGCTTTATCCTGAAGCTGGAGACCAAATACGGGATCAAGCACCACTCGGATTTCGTGGTCAAAGCGCACGACGCCGCTAAAAAGGGATAAGGCGTGATCCTGGCGGGGCAGGGGAGGCGAGCATGAACGGCTTCGCCTCCTTTTTCCAGCATCTCGCGGCGTCGGGGATCGACCTTCCCTATCTCTATGATTCTTTTGACGCCGCGCGGTTCTGGCACGGGCTTCTTCTGACGATCGAACTGTCCGTCGTGACGATCGCGGCGAGCACTCTGATCGGCATCATCGGCGCCTGGATGCAGGCGAGCCGCGTCGCGGTCGCGCGCGGCATCGCGAATGTCTATGTCGAGATGTTCCGCAACACGCCGCCGCTGGTTCAAATCTATTTCTTTTATTTCGGCATGTCGACGCTGTTGCCGACGGTCCAGAACGCCTATGGGCAGCACTTGCCGCTGCTCGGCGGCTTCGCCTGGGCAGCCTTGTCGCTGTCGCTCTACGCCGGTTCCTTCAGCGTCGAAATCTTCCGCTCCGGCATCGAAGCGATCCCGAACGCGACGTCCGAGGCGGCGGAGTCGCTGGGCTTCACCCGGATCAAGGCCTACCAGCACATCATCTTGCCGCTGGCGATACGCATCTGTCTGCCGGCGCTGACCAACAATCTCGTCAATCTGATCAAGACCACCACGCTCGCTTATGCCATCGCGGTGCCGGAGTTGCTCTATGTTTCCGGCCAGATATGGTCCGATCGCGGCAACGTGCCGGAGATGATGGTGACGCTCCTGGTGATCTATCTCGTCCTCGTCGGCATCCTTGTCGCCTTCATGCGCGGACTGGAGCGGGCGCTGAAAAAGCCGGGGCTCGGCACATGAGCGAGGGGCGCATCCTTCCGGTCATCCATCAGGTCGGAGCCGTGCTCAAGGCAAGAGGCCTGCCGGTGACGCGATTGCGCGCGTGGCACGCGCTCCTCCCGCTCTGGCTGATCCTTGCCGGCGCCACGGCGCATGCGGCTTCGGATCCCGAGGCGCCAGGCGTCTTGTCCATCTTGCTGCGCTGGTCGCCATTGCTGCTGCGCGGCTTCGTCTTCAACATCATCATCTCGCTTCTCTCCATGCTGCTCGGCACCATCCTCGGCCTCTGGCTCGGCTTGGCTCTCGTTTCGCAACATTCCGCGATACGGGCGCCGGCGTTGGCGGCCACCGAGTTTTTCCGCAATGCACCGTGGCTGGTCCTGTTGTTCTTCGTCACCTTCATGCTGCCCTTCCAGGTGGAAATCGGACATTTCACCATTCCGTTCCCCGGCTGGATCAAGGCAGTGCTGGGGCTGGCGCTCGCCATCATGGCGAATGTGGCGGAGATCGTGCGCGGGGCGGTGCAGTCGATCCATCCCGGCCAGTGGGAAGCTTCCGAGGCGCTCGGCTTCACGCGCAGCCAGCAGATGTGGCGGATCATCCTGCCGCAATGCATCAAGCGCATGATCCCGCCATGGATGAACCTCTATGCCATCGTCACCATGTCAACGACGCTTGCCTCGATCATCGGCGTCAACGAGGTCGTGACGCTCGCCGGTCAGGTGCAGGCGGCCGAGGGCGGCCGGACCGATCTGCTGGCGCCCATCTACGGCTATGTGCTGCTGCTTTTCTTCATCTATTCCTATCCGATCTCGGTGTGGACGCGACGGCTGGAGCGCAAATATGCGACCCGCTGACAAGTCGTTTTCAAAATTTGGGAGATTGTGAGTCATGCCCCGTGGCGACGACCAGCCTACCGGATGGACGCCGGACCAGCCGATCGTCCACATCCAGGACCTGCACAAGGCCTTCGGTGAAGTCGAAGTGCTGAAAGGCGTCAGTCTCGATGTCGCCAAGGGCGAGGTGATCTGCATCATCGGCCCGTCCGGCTCAGGCAAGTCGACGCTGATCCGCTGCGTCAACGCGCTCACCCCGTTCCAGAGCGGAACCGTGAAACTGATGGGGATCGATGTCGGCGATCCGGCGCTCGACAAGCTCAGGCTGCGCAAGCATGTCGGCATGGTTTTCCAGCAATACAACCTGTTCCCTCACCGCACGGCGCTGCAGAATGTGATGATGGCGCCGCTTTACGTGCTCAAGCGGCCGAAGGCGGAAGTGGAGGCGCAGGCCTATGCGCTGTTGAAGAAGGTGCGTCTGGAAGGCCGTGAGCATGCTTATCCCGGCGAGATGTCGGGCGGCCAGCAGCAGCGCGTCGCCATCGCCCGCAGTCTCGCCATGCAGCCCGACGTGATGCTCTTCGACGAGGTCACGGCGGCGCTCGATCCGGAAACGGTGAAGGAAGTGCTCGTCACCATCCGAGAATTGGCGCAGGAGGGCATGACCTGTCTTCTGGTGACGCACGAAATGGGCTTCGCCCGCGAAGTGGCGAACCATATCTATTTCACCGATCGCGGCGTCATCGTCGAGCACGGGCCGCCGGACCAGTTCTTCCGCAACCCGAGCGACCCGCGCACCAGGGCGTTCCTCAATCAGGTGCTGTAGGCTGCCTGGAGCGTGATTCCGAAATGTGGAGGACCATGCTCGAAGAAAGAGCGCGGTGTGCTTCGTCCGATCGCGGCATGCTCTGACGACAAGGCTCGAAGAGAACGAGGAGCAGAAAGATGCAACTGCCGAATGGTCTGTTTGTCGGCCGGATCTGGCGGCCTGAGCTTGGCGGTCCGTCGATCGTGACAGTTCGCGACGACCGGGTGATCGACATCACCTGCCGCGAATTTCCGACCATGCGCGACCTGCTTGAACAGGACGATCCGGTTTCCCTCGTGCGCGCGGCAGACGGCGCGGATGTCGGCTCTCTCGATGCGATCGCCGCGCAATCCGTCGAGCCTGCTCCCGGAACGGCGAAAGCCCATCTCCTCGCGCCCTGCGATCTGCAGGCGGTGAAGGCCTGCGGCGTGACCTTCGCGCGCTCGATGGTCGAGCGCGTCATCGAGGAACGGGCGGCCGGAAATCCGGCATTGGCGGAGAAGATCCGCGCGCGCGTCGCCTCGATCATCGGCGACAGCCTGCGCAATCTGAAGGCCGGCTCCGCCGAGGCCGCGAAGGTCAAGGCGGCGTTGATCGATGAAGGCTTGTGGTCGCAATATCTCGAAGTCGGCATCGGGCCGGACGCGGAGGTTTTCTCGAAGGCTCAAATCATGTCGTCGGTCGGCTACGGCGCCTCGGTCGGCCTGCACCCGATTTCCAGATGGAACAATCCCGAGCCGGAAATCGTGCTTGCCGTGGATAGCAAAGGGCGCGTGAAGGGCGCTACGCTCGGCAATGACGTCAATCTGCGCGACATCGAGGGGCGCTCGGCGCTGCTTCTCTCAAAGGCGAAGGACAACAATGCCTCCTCCGCCATCGGGCCATTCATCCGGCTTTTCGACGATGGTTTCGGTATGGATGATGTCCGCGATGCCGAACTCGCGCTCAGGATCGAGGGGGAGGACGGTTTCGTGCTGGACGGTCATTCCTCGATGAAGGAGATCAGCCGCGACCCGTTCGATCTGGTGGCACAGACAGTGGGCCGTCACCATCAATACCCGGACGGCTTCGTGCTCTATCTCGGAACGCTCTTCGCGCCGGTTGAGGATCGGGACGTATCGGGCGAAGGTTTCACCCACAAGATCGGCGACCGTGTCTCGATTTCGACCCCGTCGCTTGGAACGTTGGCCAACACGGTGCGGCTTTCCACGGAATGCCCGCCATGGACGTTCGGCCCGGCTGCTTTGATGCGGAACCTGGCGAAGCGCGGGCTGCTTTGAAGCCAAGTCTGGGTGTCGGAAAACTTACGCGATACAAATGTCATCGAGCTTGAACAGAAGCTTGAAGGCGGCAAATGGATGCCATAGTGTGCGCGCTGCGTTGATCTGACGGTCGCGCGTCTTCCGGGAGGAACAGGATATGCATCGCAGAGAATTGATGAGAATGATGGCTGCCGGCGCTGGCGCGGCAGCCTTTGGCGGTACGCTCGCGCGCGTCGCCTTCGCAGACGAGGAGAAGTGCCTTTTGCCGGCGAAATCGGACACGCCGATGGTGTCGTGGAAGAAGAAGGACGGCCCTTACAAGATCGCGCTGTCAAACTCCTATATCGGCAACACCTGGCGCACCGAGATGGTGCAGATCGCCAAAGCCTATACCGAACTGCCGGACGTCAAGCCGCACGTCGCCAGTTTCCAGGTGTCGAGTTCGGGCAATGACGTGAATGCGCAGATCGCCCAGATCAATCAGATGATTCTCTCCGGCGTCGATGCCATCGTGGTCGACGCGGCGACGCCGACCGGCCTGAATTCCGTGATCGACCAGGCCGTCGACAATGGCATTCTCGTCGTTTCCTTTGACAGCCTTGTGACGACGAAGAAGGCCGTCATCGTCAATGAAGACAATTACGAAATGGGCAAGAAATGGGCCGATTTCATTGTCGAGAAGATGGGTGACAGCGGCAATGTCCTGATGGTGCGCGGCGTCGCCGGAACCTTTGTCGACCAGGAGCGCACCCGCGCGGCCAAGGATGTGTTCGGCAAGCACAGCGGCATCAAGACCACTGAAGTCTATGGCGACTGGGATGACGGCACGGCTCAGAAAGTGACCGCCAACGCGCTCGCCAGCGGCACGAAGTTCAACGGGGTCTGGTGCCAGGGCGGCGACACGGGCGTCATCCGCGCCTTCCAGCAGGCCGGCGCCGCCATTCCCCCCATCGCGGGCGAAGCGGAGAACGGTTTCCGCAAGCTTGCCGCGCAACTGAAATTCCCGATGCTGTCGATCGGCCAGTCCCCGGCGCTATCGGCGCTGTCGATCAAGGCCGCGATCGCCATCCTGCAGGGACAGAAGGTGCCGCAGGCGATCAATGTGCCGCTGCCGACGGCGACGACCGATACGCTGAAGGCAGGCGTCAATTATTTCCCCGACCTGCCCGACAGCTTCTTCACGCCGATCAATATCGTTGAATGCGGCCTGCAGTTCGATATCAAGACCATATTGAAGCAGAAGGTCTAGGCGAGGGTCGGAAGATATTCCTGCGGCGCGCCTGCGGAGGCTCGATCATTGACGAGCATTGAAACGAGCCCGGCGAAGGGGACCGAGGGTGGCGTGCTGCTTGAGGCCCGCGGCATCTCCAAGAGCTTCGGCGGCGTCCACGCGTTGAGCGACGCCGACTTCCTCTGCCGGCAGGGCGAAATCCATGCCCTGCTGGGAGCGAATGGCGCGGGGAAAAGCACGCTGGTCAAGATTTTGAGCGGCGTGCAGCAGCCCGATGCGGGCACGATTCGGATCGCCGGGGAAGAGGTCTCTTTTTCTGGACCGGCGGACGCAGCCGCCAAGGGCGTCTCCACGGTCTTCCAGGAACTTTCGCTCTTCACCCATCTCACCATCGCACAGAACATCTTGATCGGCCACGAGCCGACCGGCGCACTCGGCCAGATCAATCGCGGGCAGATGCGCGCCAGGGTGAAGAGCCTTTTCGAGAGCCTCGGCATCACGCATCTGAAGCCCGAGGCGCTCGTCTCCGAACTGTCGCTCGCCGACCGTCAGCTGGTGGAAATCTTCAAGGCGCTTTCGCGTAACCCCCGGCTTCTCATCCTCGACGAAGGCACGTCGGCGCTTGGCCGCCAGGAGGTCGAGCGGCTGTTCGAACTTCTGCGCAAGCTGGCGAAAAGCGGCACGTCCGTCGTTTTCATTTCACACCGGATGAGCGAAATCCGCGAATTCGTCGATCGAATGAGCATCTTCCGCAACGGCCGCTCTGTCGCGAGCGTCAATGCCGCGGAGTGCAGCGACGAGGAAATCGTCGAGATGATGCTCGGCGAGCGTGTCGAGCGCACTTTTCCGGCACGCAATGTCGTCGTTGCCGACGCCAAGCCTCTTTTGGAGGTCGATCGGCTCTCCGGCGGATCGAAAATCAAGGATATCAGCTTTTCCGTCAGGCGTGGCGAAGTGGTCGGCATCGCCGGCCTGGAAGGACAAGGCCAGGGAGAATTGCTGCTCGCGCTTTTCGGCGCCTATCGCCGGCTGACGGGAGAGGTCCGGATCGACGGCAAGCCGACGCGGCTCGGCACGCCATGGCGGGCGAAAGAGGCCGGCATCGCGCTTATCCCGGAAGATCGCAAGACGGAGGGGCTTATCCTGCCGATGAGCGTGCGGGACAATATCAGCTTCGCCACTTTGCCGAAATATGGCAGTTTCGGCTTTGTCTCGCTGGCGCGGGAACGCGCCTTCGTCGAAGAGATGATCGAGCGGCTTTCGGTGCGCGTCGGCTCGATGGAACAGCCGGCGCGCTCGCTGTCAGGCGGCAACCAGCAGAAGCTGGTGATCGCCAAATGGCTCGAGGCCGGCTCCGATATCTTTCTTTTCTACGATCCGACGCGCGGCATCGATGTCGGCACGAAGCATGCTTTCTACGAGCTGATCACCAACCTGACAAAGCAGGGCAAGGCGGTCGTGCTCTACACCACCGAGCCGGTTGAATTGATCGGGCTTTGCCACCGCGTCCTCATCATGGATGACGGCGCGATCGTCGCTGAACTGGCCGGCGCCGAAATCACCGAGGAGAACATCCTGTCGGCGTCTCTTGGCCTGAAGCGGAAAGGCGCGAACGGGTCGGCCGCCAAGGAGGTGCAGGCGTGAATTTCCGGCGTTACAAGACCTCGCTGGTAGCGATCATCGCACTCATCCTGCTGCTCGCCTACTATTGGTACAGGCAGCCGCTGATCCTCTCGCCTTTCGGCCTGAGGACGCTCGCGAACCAGGGCACGACGCTGGCGCTTGCCGCGCTGGCGCAATTGGTCGTCGTCCTGACGGGAGGCGTCGATCTTTCAGTCGGCGCCATTGTCGGGCTCTCCAACTGCGTCGCCGCCACCTATATGGGGACCGGCCCGGCGAGCGTCGTCGGGGTGGTCATCCTGACGCTCGCGGTGGGAACGGCCGCGGGTGCGATCAACGGGATTTTCGTCGCCTATGGCCGCATCCAGCCGATCATCGTCACGCTGGCGACGCTTTACGTCTATTCCGGCATCGCACTCCTCATCCGGCCGCAGCCCGGCGGCGCCGTGCCCGATTTCTACGCACATGCCCTGACGAGCGCCTGGGGCTATCTCCCCTACGCCTTCCTGGTCGTGCTCGCGGTCGCGCTTCTCATCTGGACGCCGATCATGCGGACTCGCCTCGGCACGGCGATCTATGCCGTCGGCGATAATCCGGGCGGCGCGCATATGTCGGCGATAAACGTCAACCGGACCCTGATCGCCGCCTATGCGATGGGCGGTTTCTACGCCGCCTGCGCCGGGCTGTTCCTGACGGCGCAGACGACCTCGGGCGACGCCAATGTCGGCACGACTTACACGCTGAATTCCGTCGCAGCGGTCGTTTTCGGCGGCGCGCTGCTTGGCGGCGGACGCGGCGTCGCGCTCGGGCCGATCGTCGCCGCCTATTTCATCTCGATCATAATCAGCGTGCTCTTCGCGTCCGGCGTCTCGCCCTTTTACCAGAGCATCTTCCAGGGCGGCATCCTTATCGTCGTCCTCGTCTTCGGTAACGCCTGGACGCTGCGCGCGCGCAATTGGCTTGCCGTGTTGAGGAGCTGATCGATGGCCAGTGCCGAAACCGTCAAGCCGAGATCGTTTACCGCATGGATGAGCAACGGCGTGGCCGTCGCCTATCTGCTGCTTGCCGTCCTGATCGTCGCGGCGATCTTCTACAATCCGCATTTCGCCTCGATGGGCAATGTCAGGGCGCAATTGCAGATCGCATCCTTCATCGGGATCATCGCGATCGGCCAGACGCT
This sequence comes from Rhizobiaceae bacterium, assembly GCA_051960255.1. GTDB lineage: Bacteria > Pseudomonadota > Alphaproteobacteria > Rhizobiales > Rhizobiaceae > Mesorhizobium_L. Next base: position 3,996 of record JBQCEL010000110.1, on the reverse strand, counting down.
CGTCATCCTGACAGGCCAGATCGACCTCTCCGTGCCGTGGAACCTTACGTTTTCCGCCATCCTGATGGCCACGCTTTACGCCAACGGCCATAGCGTCGCGGTGGCCGTCATCGCCGCGCTTCTCTGCGGCGCCGTCGTCGGCGCCATCAACGCGATCGGCCTGGCGATCTTCAGGCTGCATTCGCTGGTCTGGACGTTGGCGATGAACGCGCTGCTGGAGGGCCTCACCCTCGTTTATACCAACGCCCAGCCGCCGAAATCGGACGTGCCGGACCTGATCCGCTTCCTCGCCATCGGCAGGATCGGCGGCTTTCCGGTCAGCGCCGTGGTGTGGGCGGTGCTCGCCGTAATCACGATTATCGTCCTCGCGCGCTCGCGTTTCGGCCGGTATCTCTATGCGATCGGCAATAACGAGCCTGCCCTCTTCCTCTCCGGCGTGGATAGCCGAAAGGTCTATTTCGGCGCCTTCATCATATCCGGCATATGCGCCTCGATCGCTGGCCTGCTTTTGACCGGCTATGCCTCGCAGACCTATCTCGGCATGGGCAACGACTACCTCCTGATACCCATTGCCGCCGTCATCATGGGCGGCACCAATATCATGGGCGGTTCCGGCGGCTATGTCGGCTCGATCGCCGGAGCGCTGATCGTCGTGCTGCTGCAATCGATCCTCTCGACCGCGCAGATCGGCCAGGCGGGCAAGAACATCGTCTTCGGCGCCATCATTCTCGGCATGGTGCTTCTCTATGCGCGCGAGACGCGGCCGACCGATTGAGGCAAATACGAAAGGAAGGGATATGAGCATCTTCGAGGTGTACGATCCGCGCTTCAGGCGCCTGCACATCGCAACCGCCCGGCTCGATAAACTCTACTCCGACTGCCGCTGGGCGGAAGGGCCCGCCTATTTTCCGGCTGGCCGTTATCTCGTCTGGTCGGACAATCCGAACAACCGCATGCTGCGCTACGACGAATGCAGCGGTCAGGTCAGCGTCTTCCGCAACCCCTCGAATTATTCCAACGGCAATACGGTCGACCGTTCCGGCCGGCTCGTTTCCTGCGAGCATGGCGGCCGCCGCGTGTCGCGTACCGAATTCGACGGCAGGGTCATTACACTCGCCGACAGCTATGGCGGCAAGCGGCTGAACAGTCCGAACGACGTCGTCGTCAAGTCGGACGGCAGCATCTGGTTCACCGACCCGAGCTACGGCATCGATTCCGACTATGAGGGCCATAAGGCGCAGAGCGAGCAGAAGGCGAACCGCGTCTACCGTGTCGATCCGCAAAGCGGCACGGTCACGATCGTGGCGGACGATTTCGTCCAGCCGAACGGGCTTGCCTTCTCGCCGGACGAAAAGATCCTCTACATCGTCGATACAGGCCGCACGCATCGTGACGACGCGCCCGCGCATATGCGGAAATTCGCGGTATCGGACGACGGGAAGCTTTCCGGCGGCGAGGTTTTTGCCGACTGCACCGCGGGGCTTTTCGACGGTTTCCGGCTCGACACCGCCGGGCGCATCTGGACGAGCGCCGCCGACGGCGTCCATTGCTACGACCCGGACGGCACGCTCATCGGCAAGATCCGCGTGCCGGAGATCGTCGCCAATGTCTGTTTCGGCGGCGAGAAGCGCAATTATCTCTATATATGTGGCACGACCTCGCTTTACGGCATCCGCCTGCCGGTCAACGGCGTCGCGCAGCCCTGATCGCGGCAGACCAGCTGTCAAACCCCGGTGACGAGCTTCGCCATGACGACGATGATCGCCACCTGCATGATGCCCTGGCTTGCCACCACATAATAGAAGCGGCTCATCATCCGGCCGATCTTCGGGCCGTCGGGCTGCGGCTTTTGCAGTTCGAAGCAGACGCGCAGGCTTGTCGGCAGAAGATAGCCCAACCCCTGGATCGTCATCAGCGTGACGAGAACGAGAGCCGCGACGATCCAGCCGAATTGCGGCCAGGGCAGTTGTGTGAAGCCGAGTTCGACGGCAAGGAACCAGCCGGCCGTGCCGGTGATGACGGACAATGTCGGCATCAGGAACAGCGTTACCGGCGTCAGCCGCGTGATGATCTCCTTGCGGACGGGCACTGCGACGCTGCGGATGATTGGGCCGATGACGAAGCCCATGAAGAGGTCGATCCCGGTCCACAGCACGCCGCTCATGACGTGCACCCAATTGAGGAACCAGATATTCCCGTAGACGATCGCGGCGATCATCACCAGCAACGCCGCCGCGACATACCACAGATAATACCACCGGATCAGGCCTTGCCTATCCTCCCGAAATTCGCCTATCGCAGCCATTGTTGAAGCTCCCCCTCAAGCAAGGCGAAAACTATACGCCCGCTCTCTTTTTCTGCCAATTGCCGCGATACGACACGCCAATTTTCGACGATTCGCTTTACGCCGCGGGAGGCCAACATCCTATCGGGGAGAATGTTGGCCTCGACTCCCCGCCATAAGCTGTGTCATTGAGAGACCATGGACATCAAGATCTGCGGATTGAAGACGAAAGAGGCCTTGGACGCGGCGCTTGAAGGCGGCGCCAGCCATGTCGGCTTCATCTTCTTTCCGAAGAGCCCGCGCTTCCTCGATCCCGCCGCGGCCGGCGCCTTACGCGGGATGGCGCGCGGAAAAGCGAAAGCGGTCGCCGTTACCGTCGATGCGGATGACGCGACGCTCGACGCAATCGTTGCGGGAATGGCGCCCGACTTGCTGCAATTTCACGGGCGTGAAACGCCCGAGCGGCTGGCCGAATTAAAAGCGCGGTACGGGCTTCCCGTCATCAAGGCGCTTCCGATCCGCGAGGCCGGCGATCTTGCCGCCATCCGGCCTTTCCTTGGCGTGGCGGACCGCTTCCTTTTTGACGCCAAGCCGCCGAAAGGATCAGAATTGCCGGGCGGCAATGGCGTCTCCTTTGACTGGTCGGTTTTGGCCGGCCTCGACCCGTCGATCGATTATCTGTTGTCCGGCGGGCTGAACGCGGACAATATCGGCGGCGCGTTATCTCTGCTGCGGCCGGCAGGCATTGACATCTCCTCGGGCGTCGAAAGCGCGCCCGGCGTGAAGGACGCCAGGCTGATCGTCGATTTCTTCCGCCGCGTGCGGATGGCGCAACGCGAGCGGGCTGCCTAGATCTCACCCTAGCGTGAACGGTTTACTTTTCGCGCGCCGCGCAATATCGCCTGCTTTGCGCTTGTCCCTTACAGGGGAAATGGCGCGCGCCAGATTTCAGGAGATCGGCAATGAACAAGCCGGCTGAACCCAATTCCTTCCGCACCGGCCCCGACGAGCAGGGCATGTTCGGCATTTTCGGCGGCCGCTTCGTCGCCGAAACGTTGATGCCTCTCATCCTCGACCTGCAAAAGGAGTGGGACGCGGCAAAGACCGATCCGGCTTTCAAGGCCGAACTCGGCGCGCTCTCGACCTTCTATGCCGGCCGGCCCTCGAAGCTCTATTTCGCCGAGGGGCTGACGAAACATCTCGGCGGCGCGAAGATCTATTTCAAGCGCGAGGATCTGAACCATACCGGCTCGCACAAGATCAATAATTGCCTCGGCCAGATCCTGCTTGCCAAGCGCATGGGCCAGAAGCGCATCATCGCCGAGACCGGCGCCGGCCAGCACGGCGTGGCTTCCGCCACCGTCGCGGCGCGCTTCGGCTATCCCTGCGTCGTCTACATGGGCGCGACGGACGTCGAGCGCCAGGCGCCGAACGTCTTCCGCATGAAGCTGCTCGGTGCCGAGGTGAAGCCGGTGACGTCCGGCTCCGGCACGCTCAAGGACGCCATGAACGAGGCGCTGCGCGACTGGGTCACCAATGTCGAGGATACCTACTACCTGATCGGCACCGCCGCCGGTCCGCATCCCTATCCGGAGATGGTGCGCGACTTCCAGTGCGTCATCGGCAACGAGACGCGCCAGCAGATGATGGAGATGGAGGGGCGGCTACCCGATGCCGTCGTCGCCTGCATCGGCGGCGGCTCCAACGCCATC
>JBQCEL010000109.1:0-36368 GCA_051960255.1 Rhizobiaceae bacterium | reverse complement strand
ATCGACGACGCCAACATGATCGCGACGAGCTTTCCGGAATTCATGGGACTGATGAAGGGACTGGGCGCGGAGATCGAGTGATCCTGGCAGGGTCACTCGCTGTAAAGGAAGTATTGATCTGCAGCCTGCACTATTCCCACTGACAGTGGTATGCCGTGGATATTGCGAATTGTTTTTGGCTGATGGGAAAATCACCACCGTCAAAGAACTGGCCGACGGTCGATTTGCATATTCGCGCGGGGCAACAAAGCCCGCGGCGATTGTGACCAAAGAGCAACTCGAAGATATCCAACGCCTTAACGCGACACGTATCGCGCTTCCGTTTAGTTTTTTGGCTCTCGGAGCCGTTATCATTTTTATCCTCACTAAGGATGACCTTCCGCTTCCCGCGTCCGTGGCGGTCGGTGCGGTTGCGGTGGCGCTTAGCGTCTATGTCATTACCGCGATGACAAATCGAATTGCGGAGATATTGAACGCAGCTCCGCACGAGGCAGCATTACCTGCCCGCATCCCTCTTTCGGCGTTCTTTGTTGATCTTTTGAGCTCCAGCAGTAACCTCGATGTGCTAGTGGGCAAATGGTTTTGGGGCTGCATGTGCATCGCTTCCATCGTGGTGCCGCCGGCAAAATACCTAAAGTCCGAGAATATCGGTTGGACCGATGCCCTCGCCATGTTGGCTTTTTGCGTTTTTTCCTACGTCTTGTTCAGAGCGTTTTCGGCGGAGCGCCAGCGCAGGAAAGATGCAGCAGTTACCGACAAGGCCTGATCGTAAGCGTTCAATTTCATCCTTGATTTAAGGCCGCGCCTCGGCTTCAAGCACTAACATGCTGACCGCTGACCCAGAAGCTGGTTTCACCATCGCCATCGACGGCCCCGCGGGCGCGGGCAAGGGCACGCTGGCCCGCCGTCTCTCCGACCACTACCGGCTGAACCTGCTCGACACCGGCCTCACCTATCGCGCCGTCGCGCATAAGCTGCTCGAGCTCGGCCTGCCGCTCGACAATGTCTCGGCGGCGGAAACCGCGGCGCGGCAAGTCGATCTGTCGAACCTCGACCGTACCGTGCTGTCGGCGCATGCGGTAGGCGAAGCAGCCTCAAAGGTCGCGGTCATTCCCACGGTGCGGCGCATCCTGGTGGAGAAGCAGCGGGCCTTTGCCAAGGCGCCGCCGGGCGCGGTGCTCGACGGCCGCGACATCGGCACGGTCGTGTGCCCCGACGCCGACATCAAGCTCTATGTCACGGCGAGCGCCGAAGTGCGTGCCAAGCGCCGGCTGGCCGAGATCGAGAGCATGGGCGGCAGCGCCGATTTCGCCACCATCCTCGCCGATATCGAGCGCCGCGACGAGCGCGACATGGGTCGCGCCGACTCGCCGTTGAAACCGGCGGGGGACGCGCACTTGCTTGATACCAGCGAAATGGCTATAGAAGCCGCGTTTCTGGCGGCGATGGCGATCGTTGATGAGGTCCTTGCCAAGAGAAACAAGGCCTGATGGGGCTTTTTTCGGTTGCCTCGGGCGGCGAAAATACCCATATCGGGCACGAACCAGCCTGCCAGCATTCTTCATGCGCCGGACTTGCCGCTCGAACAGCGGCCAAGGGCTCTTCAGCCCGGAACGCCGGCAGGCTCACGCAACGCTAACCCACGGCGCCCGCTCCGCCAGCGCGCGGAGCATTCCAGGAGAAACAATGTCAGTAGCTAATCCGTCTCGCGACGATTTCGCGAGCATGCTCGAAGAATCTTTCACCGCCGGCCATTCCGGCGAGGGCCAGGTTGTCCGGGGCACGATCACCGCGATCGAAAAGGACATGGCCCTCATCGATGTCGGCCTCAAGGTCGAAGGCCGCGTGCCGCTGAAGGAATTCGGCGCCAAGGCCAAGGACGGCCAGATGAAAGTCGGCGATACCGTCGAAGTTTATGTCGAGCGCATCGAGAATGCGCTGGGCGAGGCGATGCTTTCGCGCGAGAAGGCCCGCCGCGAGGAGAGCTGGGTCAAGCTCGAAGAGAAGTTCAACAAGGGCGAGCGCGTCGAAGGCGTCATCTTCAACCAGGTCAAGGGCGGCTTCACCGTCGATCTTGACGGCGCCGTGGCCTTCCTGCCGCGCAGCCAGGTCGATATCCGTCCGATCCGCGACGTAACCCCGCTGATGCACAACCCGCAGCCTTTTGAGATCCTCAAGATGGATCGCCGCCGCGGTAATATCGTCGTCTCCCGCCGCACCGTGCTTGAAGAGAGCCGCGCCGAGCAGCGTTCGGAGATCGTGCAGAATCTCGAGGAAGGCCAGGTGGTCGAGGGTGTCGTCAAGAACATCACCGATTACGGCGCGTTCGTCGACCTCGGCGGCATCGACGGCCTGCTCCATGTCACCGACATGGCGTGGCGTCGCGTCAACCATCCGACCGAGATCCTCAATATCGGCCAGACGGTCAAGGTGCAGATCATCCGCATCAACCAGGAAACGCATCGTATCTCGCTCGGCATGAAGCAGCTCGAGAGCGATCCCTGGGAAGGCATCGGCACCAAATACCCGATCGGCAAGAAGATCACCGGCACCGTCACCAACATCACCGATTACGGCGCGTTCGTCGAGCTGGAGCCGGGGATCGAGGGCCTCATCCACGTTTCCGAAATGTCGTGGACGAAGAAGAACGTCCATCCCGGCAAGATCCTCTCGACCTCGCAGCAGGTGGAGGTCGTGGTGCTCGAGGTCGATCCGGCCAAGCGCCGCATCTCCCTCGGCCTGAAGCAGACGCTCGAGAATCCGTGGGAAGCGTTCGCCCGCAACCATCCGGTCGGCTCCGTCGTCGAGGGCGAGGTCAAGAACAAGACCGAATTCGGCCTGTTCATCGGCCTCGACGGCGACGTGGACGGCATGGTCCACCTCTCCGATCTCGACTGGACGCGTCCCGGCGAGCAGGTCATCGAGGAGTACAATCGCGGCGACATCGCCAAGGCGCAGGTGTTGGACGTCGATGTCGAGAAGGAGCGCATCTCGCTCGGCATCAAGCAACTGCAGCGCGGCGGCGGCGAAGCGGCCGGCGGCGAGCTCCGCAAGAATGCGGTCGTTACCTGCGAAGTCATTGCCGTCAAGGATGGGGGCATCGATGTCAGGTTGGTCGATAGTGGGCTGGAAACCTTCATCAAGCGGTCCGACCTGTCGCGCGACCGTGATGAGCAGCGGCCGGAACGTTTTGCGGTTGGCCAAAAGGTCGATGCGCGGGTGATCTCCTACGACAAGAAGACCCACAGGCTGCAAGTCTCCATCAAGGCGCTGGAAATCGCCGAGGAGAAGGAAGCCGTGGCCCAGTACGGCTCGACCGATTCGGGCGCGTCGCTCGGCGATATTCTCGGCGCTGCGCTCAAGAAGCAGGGCAAGGAAGAATAGTCTTCCCCTGCAAGGATAACGAAAACCGAACCCGCCGCAGCGATGCGGCGGGTTTTTTTTATCGGACTGCTCAAGAGAAAATGAAGAGGGATCAGGTCCTTTCGGCGCGCCAGCGCCCTATAAGAGAGCCAACGGAATCCAAAAGGACGGGATGAAGACGATGGATTATGCGCGATTGGGATCGACCGGAATATCCGTATCGAGAATATGCCTCGGCTGCATGACCTATGGTGATCCCGGGCGCGGCAACCATGAATGGACGCTGCCGGAGAAGGACAGCCTGCCGCTTATCCGCCAGGCGGTCGAACTCGGCATCAACTTCTTCGATATGGCGAATGTCTATTCCGCAGGTCATTCCGAGGAGATATTGGGCCGTGCGGTGAAGGAATTCATTCCCTCGCGCCAGGATGTCGTCGTCGCGACCAAGGTGCATGGGCGCATGCGCCCCGGGCCGAATGGCGCCGGCCTGTCGCGAAAGGCGATCATGGCGGAGATTGATAACAGCCTGAAGCGGCTGGGCATGGACTATGTCGATCTCTACCAGATCCATCGCTGGGATGCGAAGGTGCCGATCGAGGAAACCATGGAGGCCCTCGACGACGTGGTGAAGGCCGGCAAGGCGCTCTATATCGGCGCTTCGTCCATGTATGCTTGGCAATTCGCCAAAGCCCAGCACGTCGCCGAGAAGAATGGCTGGACGAAATTCGTCACCATGCAGAACCATCTCAATCTGCTCTACCGCGAGGAGGAGCGTGAGATGCTGCCGCTGTGTCTTGACCAGGGCGTCGGAATCATTCCCTGGAGTCCACTGGCGCGCGGGCGGCTGACGCGCGCATGGGATGAAGAAACGGAGCGCACCCGCACCGACAATTTCGGCAAGACGCTCTATGACAAAATGGTCGACGCGGATCGCGGAATTGTCGAGGAAGTCGGCGAGATCGCGGTGGAACGCAACGTCCCGCGCGCACGGGTGGCGCTTGCCTGGCTATTGCAGAAGCCCGGCGTTACGGCGCCGATCATTGGCGCGTCGAAGCCCGGCCATCTGATTGATGCGGTCGAGGCGCTGAAATTAAGGCTTTCGCAGGAAGAGGTCGCGCGGCTGGAAAAGCCCTATCGGCCGCATCCGATCGCCGGCTTCAGTTGAGAGCGGAGACACTGGGAAGGACAGGCCGGTCGGAGACCAGTGCGGCGCTCGAAAATCCGCGCCGGGCATGGGCGGCCGGCTCAACGGGCCGCCCCGGTTGCCCGAGACGCGGACTCAATACGAACCGCGAATGGATCATCGCCAGATAGGGTGAAGAAAAGGTAAAGACGAGTACGGCGGCGGTGTATCTCAATGCGGCGCTTTGCAGCTGTCTTTTGCCATACGCCTCGGCTCAAGCGGCTTTCGACGGATGCAGCACCTTGAGCTTCGACCTGTCGACGCTTCGCTCGGCATGCCAGAGGTCATAGGCCTGCTGCAGCCTGATCCAGATCTCGGGGCCGTTGCCCAGTACATGGCCAAGCTTCACCGCCATTTCGGCGGTGATGCTGTGTTTTTCGGTCAGCAGCCCGTGCAGCATCTGGCGGGAAATGCCGAGCGCGGCGGCAAATTCGGCTTTGGACATGCCGAGAGCAGGAAATACCTCTTCCCGGATAATCTCTGCCGGATGAATAGGAGGCCGGTTCGGGTCTCGAAGGCTTCGGCGACGCTGAGACATTTCTGCGTTCCTAATGGTAGTCCTCGTAGTCGATGTTCGTTGCGTCCTCTCCATCAAAGGAGAATGTCACGCACCAATTTCCGTTTACGTGCACAGACCAGCGCGGTGGGTTCTCGCCGGATAACTTGTGAAAGTCGAAACCTGGCTGATTCATGTCCATGGGAGAAAGCGCTCCTTCCAGAAGCGTCAATATGCGCTCGACTTTCCTCACATGCTGCGGATTGAGACCGCGTCCGTCACTTTTCTCCCAAAATCGCTTCAAGCTACGGCTGCGGTTATCATCCAATCGCTCCAACATCACGGCAAGTTTCATGCCGGATATGGCGGGTGGTCACAGCCGATGCACCCCCCGAAATCATCGATACTCTAGGTAAAGGAGATTTTGCTTTCTGTCAAGCGTCACTTGACACTCAAGCCGCCTCGCGCAGCTGATAATCCTTCACTTCGGCGAAGCGGATCGCATCCCAGCGCTCGGCTTCGTATTTCAACCCGAACGCATGCGGCGCGAGGAAGACCGGATCGCTGTCGAGATCGCGGGCGATGTCGCCGCGATGCGCGTCGATGAAGCGGTCGAGTTCGGTCCGGCTGTCGGCGGAAATCCAGCGGCAGACGGAAAAGCGCGCCATCTCGAAATCGACCGGCAGGCTGTATTCGGCGGCAAGCCGCTCCTTCAGGACGTCGAGCTGAAGGGCGCCGACGACGCCGACGATGGCCGGCGAGCCGTCTTCCGGCGAAAAGAGCTGCACCACGCCTTCCTCGGCCATCTGCTGCAAGGCTTCCTTCAGCTTCTTAGCCTTCATCGCGTCGCCCAGGCGGACGCGGCGCAGGATTTCCGGCGCGAAATTTGGCACGCCACGGAAAAGAATGTCCTCGCCCTCGGTCAACGTGTCGCCGATCCTTAGGACGCCGTGATTGGGGATGCCGACCACGTCTCCGGCATAGGCTTCGTCGGCGGTGACGCGGCTGCGGGCAAAGAAGAATTGCGGCGCGGACAGGCTCATCTGCTTGCCGGTCCTGACCAGCTTCGCCTTCATGCCGCGTTCGAGCTTGCCCGAGCAGACGCGGGCGAAGGCGATGCGGTCGCGATGGTTCGGGTCCATATTGGCCTGGATCTTGAAGACGAAGGCGCTCATGCCCTTTTCGGTTGCATGAACGGTGCGGCGATCGGCCTCCTGGTCGCGCGGCGCCGGGCCTATTGCGCCAAGGGCCTCGATCAGCTCACGCACGCCGAAATTGCGAAGCGCCGAACCGAAGAAGACCGGCGTCAGATGCCCTTCGCGGAAGGACCCCATGTCGAAGGGCCGGCAGGCCTCCCTGGCGAGCAACATTTCTTCCACGACGGTATCGCGCTCATGCGCCGGGAGCTGGCCGGACACGGCGTCGGATTCCGGCCCGTTGACCTTGATGGGCTCGATATCCGCATCGCCGTGGCGGATCGTGTTTTCAGCTAGGTTGTAGGTGCCGGAAAAGCTCTTGCCCCTGCCGATCGGCCAGGTGACGGGCGCGGTGTCGAGCGCCAGCTTCTGCTCGACCTCGTCGAGAATTTCAAACGGGTCGCGGCTCTCGCGGTCCATCTTGTTGACGAAGGTAACGATCGGGATGTCCCGCAGCCGGCAGACCTCGAATAGCTTCAGCGTCCGCGGCTCGATGCCCTTGGCCGCATCAATGACCATGACGGCGCTGTCGACGGCGGTCAGCGTGCGATAGGTGTCGTCGGAAAAGTCCTCATGGCCCGGCGTGTCGAGGAGGTTGAAGACGTGGTCGCCATATTCGAAGGTCATCACCGACGTGACGACGGAGATGCCGCGCTCGCGCTCGATCTTCATCCAGTCCGAGCGTGTGTTCATGCGGTCGCGCTTGGCCTTCACCTCGCCGGCGAGCTGGATAGCGCCGCCGAAGAGAAGCAGCTTTTCGGTCAGCGTCGTCTTGCCGGCGTCGGGGTGCGAAATGATCGCGAAGGTGCGGCGGCGTGCGACCGCCTGCTCTATCGTTTCTGCCATTTTTGAGGATTCCGTTCGATCAGCCGCGGCTTTTAGCAGTGCGAGGCGCATGTGTCGAACGGAAATGGGATCGCCAGCCGCCGTCGCAACTGGCGTTCAACGCGCCCGCTTGCGCTGCTTTTTCCCACCAGGTTCCGGTGAAAGCCGCTCACCGGCCTCTTTGGCGAGACGCGCCGCCCGAAGGCGTTTCGTCTTCTCTTCCCGCGCCGCCGCCTCGTTGTCGATGATCGATCTGGCGGCTTCGGTGGTGACTTTGGCCTTCGCCTCCGATCCGGACAGGCGGGGCTTGAAAAGGCCCTCCGGCACGACGGTTCTCGTCATATCCATCCCCTTGCCTCGAAAACAAAAAGGCCGGGCGCAAACCCGACCTCTCCGCAGGTCTCGACGGTTGTTGCCAGTACATCCGTGGTCAACAGCCGGAGAGGAATCCGCTTTATGCCGCTCGCAGGTTCTCCGCGGCGCTCTTTCCAGTCTTGCGGTCGGCCACAACTTCGAAACTGACCTTCTGGCCTTCATCGAGGCTACGCATTCCGGACCGCTCGACGGCGGAAATGTGGACGAACACATCCTTGCTGCCGTCATCCGGCTGGATGAACCCAAAACCTTTGCTCGGATTGAAGAATTTTACGACACCTGTCGTCATCGCGATTCCTTTTTTAATCGGGAAAACAAAATTGCAGAGCCCCATGCTCCGCAAAAGCCGTCTCGATTTTGAAGGAGAAGATCGTCAAACGCGCCGAAGCGCGAACAAAGTTCGACAGCCAAGATCGATTGAAGGGATAGTTAGGCACAATTCCTCCAATGACAAGGCCTTGGAAACATTATTTATCCCGAGCCCCTGTCATTTTCCTCGTCATGTCTTGGCTCCGGTTTTTCCTGAAAAGATCTGGGAACAGGGAATTTGTCTCCTGGACCGCTCTTGATCGGCTTGCAAACGACTGCTTCGCTGCCACTCGGCTCTCGCGTCGGCAATCGTTTGGCTGGTTTCGGAGGGTTCAAAACGAGAACATTCCGTGGCATGGTGCATCCATGCCCTTCGTTTCACCTCTCTCGACAAATCCTCTTCAAGACGGCCGCCAGTCCGAGCGCGCCATGGTGATCCGGCGCGGCGTGCAGCGCATGCTGCTTGCCATGGGGGCGCATGTGCTGCCCGAGCTGTCGCTCGCTTCGGGCCGCCGCGCCGATCTTGTGGCAATGACCAAGAAGGGCGACATCTGGATCATAGAGATCAAATCTTCGGTCGAGGATTTCCGCGCCGATCGCAAATGGTCGATCTACCGGCTGCATTCCGATCGCTTCTTCTTCGCCACCCATCCCGATGTGCCGGCCGCGATCTTTCCGGAGGAATGCGGCTTCATCCTTTCCGACGGCTATGGCGCGGAGATCCTGCGCGAGGCGCCGGAGCACAGAATGTCTGGCGCGACGCGCAAGGCGCTGATGCTGCGCATCGCGCGCGCCGGAGCGGCAAGGCTGGCGGCGGCGGAGATGGCGGGCGTGGCTGTGCCGGTGCTCGACCGTGAGGGCGAAGAGTAATGGGTTTCCGGTAACGTCACCCGATCGACGGAGCACTTTAGAATACTTCCAACGTATTGATTTATTGGAGAAATTCTAAAAGATAGCGTTTGACAAACAAAAGTCTCTCGTCTTTATGGCGGCTGCAGCGACATGGCTGCGCTCCTTTGATGTCTGGGCCTTGAACCCTTTCGATTGGAGGACATGGTGCCCCATTTGTCTTTATTCGCCTCAATGGCGAACCGAAAAATCGCGGCTGCGGCGGCCTCCCGTCCTGCCCGTCCCGTTCGAAGCCGCGGGCGTCGAATTGACGCGCATCTCCGGACGTCTCTATCGCTATCGGAAGACGTCCGTTCACCTTTTCGTAGCGCTGCTCACAGCCGCGGTCTGGCTCCTGCCGAAGGCCGGGGCGGCATTGCCCTGAATCATTGAATTTGAGATGTAATAACATAACGAATGCTATCCAATTTGAGACCGAAGGGGATATAGGGTGACATTAAAGGTGGGACTGAACACATTCGTGCAAACGATGAAGCGCACATGTCGCGTGGCGGCGCTCTTTGCCGGGGCGCTCGGGATGGCCGCGCTCATGGGCGGAAGGACTTATGCGGCCGATATGCAGGCGGGGCCCGCGCCGGCGACGCCAGCGTCGAAAGAGACGCCGATCGAATCGGTGCTCGGGCCCTACGCCGATCTCGGCGGCCTTCGCTCGGCGCTTGCGCAAAAAGGCATCACCTTCGACCTCACCTATACGGGCGAGGTGTTGACCAATACTTCCGGCGGCTTTAAGCGCGGCACGGTCTATGAGGGCTTGCTGAAACTTGGCGTTGACGCCGATCTCAGCAAGCTGGTCGGCTGGGATGGCGCGACCTTCCATGTCAGCGCCTTCCAGATCCACGGACGTGGGCTCTCAGCCTACAATCTCGAGAATCTGATGACCGTAAGCAATATCGAGGCCGTCAATTCGACCCGGCTCGACGAATTGTGGCTGGAACAGAGCCTTCTCGACAACAAGGTCGCCATTCGCATCGGTATGCTGGGGGCGGACTCGACTTTCCTCGCCAGCGAATATGCCGGCACTTTCCTCAACGCCACATTCGGGTTCCCGACGATCGATGCCGCCGACCTGCCGAATGGCGGTCCCGCCTATCCCTACACGACTCCCGGCGTACTGGTAACGCTGAAGCCGACTGACAGGCTTTCCTTCATGGTCGAGGTTCAGGGCAGCGATCCCATAGGCGACCATTCCAACAATTATGGCGCCAATTTCCGGTTCGATGGCTCGGCCTTCGTCATCGCCGAGGGCAAATATTCCTACAAGGCCGGCGACCTGCCCGGCGCGGTGCATGTCGGCGGCTGGTATGATGGCGACAGTTTCGCCGACCAGCGCTTCACCGCCACGGGGCTCTCGATCGCCGATCCCGCCGGGAGCGGCGAGGGCAGGCCGCATCGCGGCAATTACGGCGTCTATGCAATGCTGGACCAGATGCTCTATCACGTGCCGGGAACGGACGATCAGGGTCTCGGCATGTTCGTGCGCGCGGGCTATAGCCCCCCGAACCGGAATCTGGTCGATTTCTATGTTGATGGCGGTCTCACCTACAAGGGGCTGATCCCTGGGCGGCCCAATGACGTCCTTGGGATCGCTGGAGCCTATGCCCATATATCGGACGATGCGGCGGGGCTCGACCGCGACACGATCGCCTTCACCGGAACGCCAATGCCCGTTCGGGATTATGAGGCTTTGGTCGAGGCGACCTATCAAGCCGAGATCGCGCCAGGGCTGACGATGCAGCCCGACTTCCAATACGTTTTCCATCCGGGCGGCAATGTCGCCGACGCATCGGGCAAGAAGATCAAGGACGCGGCGGTCTTCGGACTGCGCTTCGCGATGAAATTCTAACCCGGGGCTTTTCCCCGGCAACAGTTGAGTAGAACAAGGCAAAGCCATCGCCATGCTTGTTTGTCATTGCAACCTGATTACCCAGAAGGAGATCGAAGAGGCAATCATCCGTCTGCTCGACGCGGATCCCTGGCAGCTGATCGTCCCTGCCAAGGTTTATCATACGCTTTCCAAGCGAGGCCGCTGTTGCGGCTGCTTCCCGACTGTGGTGGAAACGATTATTCGCGTAACGGAAGACTATCATTGCCATGCCAATCCCGGCGACGCGGATGCCGTCACATTTCTGGACCGCGTGAAGCAATTGCGCGGGCAATATGGGAGCAGGGTGCATGAAAGGCGAAACAAGGATCATCGAGCGGCTTAACGAGGCGCTGTTCCTGGAGCTTGGAGCCGTCAACCAGTACTGGGTGCACTACCGCCTGCTGGAAGATTGGGGCTTCGTGAAGCTGGCGAAAAAGGAACGCGAGGAATCGATCGAGGAAATGCATCATGCGGACAAGATCATCGCTCGCATCATTTTTTTGGAAGGCCATCCGAACCTGCAGACCCTCGCGCCGCTCAGGATCGGCCAGAACGTCAAGGAAGTGCTCGAAGCCGATCTTGCCGGTGAATATGACGCCAGGACTTCCTACAAGGCCTCGCGCGATATCTGCCATGACGCCGGCGATTACGTCACCATGCATCTTTTCGAGGAACTGATGAAGGATGAGGAGGGTCATATCGACTTCCTCGAAACACAACTCGCTCTGCTGGCTTCCATCGGCGAAGAGCGCTATGGTCAGCTCAATGCGGCCTCGGCTGAGGACGCCGGTTAACAGCGGATGTTCAAGGCGCTTTTCCTGACGGCGGCACTGCTTGCCCCGGCGACGCTTCACGCCGAGAATGCGCCGCCTCGGCCCGGGGCGGCCAAGGTCGTCTCACGCGCCGTCGAGAAGTTTGTCCGGCCGGGTTACGCCCGTTTCCATGGCGACGTGGTCATGCTCAAGACCGCAATGGACGATCTTTGCACCACGCCCGGTCCGACCGCCTTCGCCGAGGTAAGGGAGGATTTCGCGGCGGCCGTCGCCTCATGGTCGGCCATCAGCATTATCCGCATCGGCCCGATCGCCGAAAAAAACCGGCTGGCCCGCATCCTGTCCTGGCCGGATCCCGATGGCGCCGCCATGGCTGAGGTCAAGGCGGCGATCGCGGGAGGCGACAAGGCGCTCACCGACGCCAAGTCGCTCGCCACGAGGAGTCCGGCGCTGCAGGGTCTGACAGCCCTCCAATATGTGCTTTACGGGGAAGGCGCCAAGGATTTGCGTGGCTCGGGAGGGTCCTTCCGCTGCCATTATGGCGCGGCAATCGCGCAAAACGTGCAGACCATCGCCGAAAACGTCCAGCAGGAATGGGACGATCCGAAGGGTTTCCGCGCCGTTTGGGTTTCCCCCGGCCCGCAAAACCCGATCTATCGCGACCAGAGGGAAATGCTGGCCAGCCTGGTCGCGCAATTCTCGGATGCGCTTCGGCCCGCACACGTCACGCGCCCGGCCGAGGCTGTGGCTGATACGGACAAAACGGACGCCCTCGCGGATTTCCCTTTCAGCCTGTCGCATAACACCTTCCAGTCGCTCGCGGCGGAACTTGACGGGATGCGGCTTTTGTTCGAATCCTCCCGGATCGGCTCGCTCCTGAAACCGAACGACAAATGGATCGCCGATTCGATTTCGTTCGAATTCCGTAACGCGCACGATACGCTCGCCGCCATTATAAACTCCCATGAAAAGCCGCTTTCGGCTGCCGACCGCGCCAAGGCGGCGGAGCAAATCAACGGCATCATCGGCCGGCTGAGCGGCCTCTTCACGGTCAAGCTGGCGCGGGCGCTGGATGTCGCCGGCGGCACGGCGGCGTTTGAGCGGGGGTGAGTTTCGGTGAGCTCTTTGGCCTAAGCGGATACCGACGATATTTGCCGGAATGGAAACAATCCGCAAACTTCCCAATCTGCGTCACCTGCGCGCTTTTGAAGCCGTCTGCCGCACCGAAAGCGTGAATGCCGCCGCGAGCGAGGTAAACATCACCCAGCCGGCCGTTACCCAAGCTCTTTCCGGTCTCGAGACGTTCTTCGGACAAGCACTTTTCGCCAGACGCACCGACGGAACCTACGCGAACGAAGCAGGCAGGCTCTTGCAGGTACGCGTCCGCCGCTTTTTCGAGCAGCTTTCGGCGGCGGCATCGCTGGTTTTTGCCGCGAATATGCGGTCTGACGATGCGGTCCGCGTCATCACCAACAGGATCACCGCCTCTCAGGTCAGGGCGCTCGTCGCGATCGCGCGGTCGGCTTCCTACAGCGGCGCCTCAAAAATGCTTGGCATAGCCGAGCCCTCCCTGCACCGGTCGGCGCGCGAATTGGAGCAGGCGCTCGGCCGATCGCTTTTCTACCGCTCGCCGACCGGCGTCGTCGCAAACAGGCTGGGGGCGGAGATTGCCAGGAGATGGGGTCTAGCACAGCTGGAAATCGAGATCGGCTTTGACGAGATTCAGGCACTGGGCGGCTTTTTCTCCGGACGTGTGGCGATCGGCAGTCTTCCGCTCGCGCGGACGTTGATCCTGCCGCGGGCCATAAATCACGCTGCGCGAATCTATCCCCGAGCGCATTTCGAGATCGTTGATGGTCCTTACCAGACGCTTCTCCGAAACCTGCGCGAAGGGGTGCTCGACTTTCTTGTCGGCGCATTGCGAACGCCGCCGCCATTCGACGACATTTCCGGCGACGAGTTGTTGTGGGATCCCTATGCGGTCGTGGCCCGAAGGGACCATCCGCTCTTCGGCAAAGCCGATATTGGCGTTGCTGATTTGGCGGGCTTCGACTGGGTGATCGCGCGCGAGGGCACGCTCGTCCGCAGCGCCTTCGAAGCGCTATTTTCTAACGGCCCTCGACCGCTCGCGAATATTGAAACCAGCTCGCTGATCGCCACGCGTGGCCTTCTGATGGAAAGCGACAGACTGACCTTGCTGTCGGAACGCCAGATCGCCATCGATGAGCACGCGGGGCTTTTGAAGGCCCTGCCTTTTCCGCTGCCGCACACGACAAGGTCCATAGGCGTGACCACCAGGCGAGGCTGGCTGCCCAGCGCTGTCCATGAGTGCTTCCTCGAATGTCTCTATCAGGCTGCAAGAGAGCCTTGAACGAAAGCGAATGCGAGAGGCGGATTTCCGCAATTTGAGTTTCCGCTCAATTCCGGCTTCCACGTGTCCGCTTCGGCCTATCGGCCGCGGTTGCGACGCATTGCGATCAGGACGGTTAGCAAAAACTTATAAGGCGCGCGCGAACTCTTATTGGACGGCGGCGAGCGCATGCCTCATCAACGGGGATAGCTGGCGGGGCCAAGGGCAGGGAGGAGAGCTTGGAAGAAACGGAGCCCTGTTTCGATGTCGCCCATCTCGGCCATGTCGAGATATTTAGCGACCGCTTCGAGGAAAGCCTGGACTTCTTCACGCGCGTCTATGGGCTGACGGAAAGCGGCCGCGATGGTGACAGCGTCTATCTCCGGGCCTTCGACGATTATGAATTCCACACGCTGAAGCTCACCAGATCCGATAAGACGGGCGTCGGGCATGTCGCTTATCGCACTTCGTCGCCGCAGGCGCTTCAGCGCCGCGTCAAGACGATCAAAAAGATGGGCTGCGGTATCGGCTGGACGGAAGGCGACCTTGGCCATGGCTCAGCCTATCGCTTCCGCGATCCCGACGGCCACGTCTTCGAGCTTTATTACGACACGAAGATCTACGATCCGCCGGCGGACGAGAAGCCGGCGATCAAGAACATCGCCCAGAAATATCATGGGCGGGGCGTCTGCCCGCGTCGGATCGATCACGTCAACCTGCTCGCGACCGATGTCGCCGCGATCAAAACATTCATGGTCGAAGCGCTGGGCAGCCGGGTGACGGAACAGATTCTGCTCGACAATGGCAGGCTGGGCGGCTGCTGGTTCACGGTCAACAACAAGGGCTACGACATCGCCTATGCCGAGGACCACACCGGCGTCCCCGGCCGCTTCCATCACGTCACCTATGTCGTCGATCAGCGCGAGGACGTTCTGCGCGCCGCCGACATTTTTCTGGAAAACGGCGTCTTCATCGAGACGGGACCGCACAAGCACGCGATCCAGCAGACATTCTTCCTCTATGTCTATGAACCCGCCGGCAATCGCGTCGAAATCGCCAATGCGGGCGCGCGTCTTATCCTCCGCCCCGACTGGCCGACCGTCACATGGACGGAAGCCGAGCGCCGGAAGGGGCAGGCCTGGGGCCTCAAGACCATCGAGAGTTTCCATACGCATGGGACGCCGCCGGTCGAGGCTGTGGCCAAGCATCAGGGAGACAAGCGATGAGTGGGAAAACGGCGCTGGTGGTCAGCGCGCATTCAGCCGATTTCGTATGGCGCGCCGGCGGCGCGATTGCTCTTCATCAGGAGAAGGGCATCGATGTGACGATCGTTTGCCTGTCCTTCGGCGAAAGGGGGGAAAGCGCGAAGCTGTGGAAGGAAGCGGGGCCGAGGCTCGAAACCGTCAAGGCGGCACGCCGCAAGGAGGCCGAGAACGCCGCTAAGGCGCTGGGCGCTCATGATATCCAGTTTTTCGATCTCGGCGATTATCCGCTCGAAATGGACCGCGAGGCGAAGTTCCGGCTGGTCGATGTGATCCGCAAGGTGCAGCCAGCCTTCATGCTCTCCCATTCGCTCGACGATCCCTATAACACCGACCATCCCTATGCGGCGAAAATGACGCTCGAATGCCGGATGGTGGCGCAGGCCTGGGGCCACAATCCAGGCGAAAAGGTGCTCGGTGCGCCGCAACTCTACCTGTTCGAACCGCACCAGACCGAGCAATGCGGCTGGAAGCCCGACACCATTCTCGACATCACGCCGGTCTGGGAAAAGAAGAAGAAGGCGATCGAGAGCATGGAGGGCCAGCAGCATCTCTGGCGCTACTATACCAATGTCGCCGAGAACCGCGCCAACCAGTTCCGCCGCAATTCCGGCGGCCAGGCGGGCGGCCGCGAGGCAAAATACGCCGAAGCGTTTCAGTCGATCTTCCCCAGGACCGTGGACGAACTGTGATGGCTCATGTCGTCGTGCAGAATATCGAACGTGCCGCCGCCGACACTGTCGATGGGCTGGCGGCCTGCGGCGTTGCGACCGTCCACGAGGCGATGGGGCGCAAGGGGCTGCTGCGCTCCCATATGCGGCCGGTCTATCCCGGCGCGCGCATCGCCGGTTCCGCCATAACGGTTTCGATCGCGCCGGGCGACAATTGGATGATCCATGTCGCCGTCGAGCAATGCCGCGCCGGCGACATTCTCGTCGTGGCGCCGACCAGCCCGTGCGAGGACGGCTATTTCGGCGAGTTGCTGGCGCGCTCGCTTATGGCGCGCGGCGTGCGCGGGCTGATCATCGAGGCCGGCGTGCGCGATGTGCGCGACCTGACGGAGATCGGCTTTCCGGTCTGGTCGAAGGCGATCTCGGCGCAGGGGACGGTCAAGGAAACGCTCGGCTCCGTCAATGTGCCGGTCATTTGTGCCGGCGCGGCGGTCCAACCGGGCGACGTGATCGTCGCCGACGATGACGGCGTCTGCGTCGTCCCGCGCGAGGAGGCTGAAACGGCGCTGAAAGCTGCCCGCGCCCGCGAGGAGAAGGAAGCGGCAACCCGCAAGCGGCTGATGGCCGGCGAGCTCGGCCTCGACATTTACGGCATGCGCGACAGGCTGAAGGCCAAGGGGCTGAAATATGTCTGAGATGCCCGGCATGGAGGGCGGCGTGCGCTGCATGTGGATGCGCGGCGGCACGTCGAAAGGCGGCTATTTCCTCGCCGACGACCTGCCGGCGGATCGTGCCGGGCGCGACGCTTTCCTGCTACGGGTCATGGGCTCGCCCGACGCGCGCCAGATCGACGGCATGGGCGGCGCCAATCCGCTGACCTCCAAGGTCGCGGTGGTAAAGAAATCGACGCGCGAGGGGGTCGATGTCGATTATCTTTTCCTGCAAATCTTCGTCGACAAACCGATCGTTACGGATAGCCAGAATTGCGGCAACATTCTCGCCGGCGTCGGCCCTTTCGCCATCGAGCGCGGACTTGTTCGGGCGCGGAATGGCAGGACCGAGGTGCGCATCTTCATGGAGAACACCGGCCAGACCGCTATCGCCACCGTCGAGACGCCGGACGGCAAGGTTCGCTATGACGGCGCGGCCCATATAGACGGCGTGCCAGGGACGGCTTCGGCGCAACCGATCGTCTTTGAAGGCACAGCGGGAGCGACCTGCGGCGCACTGCTGCCAACCGGCCATGCTGTCGATATCATTGACGGCGTCGAGGTGACGATGGTCGACAACGGCATGCCTTGTGTCATCATGAGCGCCGAAGTCATGGGCGTCGCCGGGACCGAGACGCCGAAGGAACTGGAAGATAACGAGGCCTTGCGGACAAAACTGGAGGCGATCCGCCTCAAGGCGGGACGGATGATGAATCTGGGAGACGTGGCGGAGAAATCCGTGCCGAAGATGACGATGGTATCGCCGGCGCGTGGTGGCGGCGCGCTTGCGACGCGCACCTTCATCCCGCACCATTGCCATGAGGCGATCGGCGTGCTCGGCGCGGTGAGCGTGGCGGCGGCCTGCCTGCTTCGCGAGGGGCCGGCAGCTGAGATCGCCGTGACCGGCAGCGGGCAAGAGCACATGCTTTCCATCGAGCATCCGACCGGCGAGATGACGGTCGTGGCTACACTCGACGACGAGGGAAGCTTGATGCGCGCCGGCATCCTGCGGACGGCCAGGAAATTGTTCGACGGTTTCGTGTTCGGATAAATCAATTGAATTCTCGATCGCCTGAAACAAAACTAAGGCGAGAAGGCAACGGAGCCTGGCATCGGCTCGATAATGGGAGGAAGCTTATGAAGAGACGTAGCGTGATTTTCGGCGCTCTTGCGGGCGCATTGGCGGTAACGGCCGCGCCGGTCGCTTTCCAGGCTGCGAGGGCAGCGGATACGGTCAAGGTCGGCGTGATCCTGCCGATGACGGGGCCTTTTGCCTCGACCGGACGGCAGGTATCGGCCGGGCTCAAGCTCTATATGCAGCAGAATGGCGATACGGTAGCCGGCAAGAAGATCGAGATGATCCTCAAGGACGATGGCGGCGTGCCGGACCAGACCAAGCGCCTCGCGCAGGAGCTTATCGTCAATGACGGCGTCAAGGTGCTCGCCGGCTTCGGCCTGACGCCGCTCGCCTTCGCGGTGGCGCCGCTTGCGACCAAGGCCAAGATCCCGACGGTCGTGACATCAGCCGCCACGTCGTCGGTCACGGAGAAATCGCCCTTCATCGCGCGCACCTTCTTTACCATCGCACAGGCTGCCGTGCCGCTCGCCCAATGGGCGCACAAGCACGGCATCAACAAGGTCGTCACCGTCGTGGCCGACTACGCGCCGGGCATCGATGCCGAGAAAGCCTTCTCGCAGGTCTTCGAAAAGGCCGGCGGCAAGGTCAGCCAGAAAATCCGCGTGCCGGTCGCCAATCCCGACTTCGCGCCTTTTCTGCAGCGCGTGAAGGATGACAAGCCGGACGCGGTTTTCGTTTTCGTGCCGTCCGGCGTCGGCGCGGCGTTCATGCAGCAGTTCAAGGCCAAGGGACTTGAGGAAGCCGGCATCAAGCTCATCGGCACCGGCGACGTCACCGACGACGATATCCTGAACAGCATGGGCGATGTCGCGCTCGGCACGATCACCGCGCACCAATATTCGGCCGCCCACGATTCCAAGGAAAACAAGGAATTCGTTGCTGCTTTCGAAAAGGCGAACAAGGGCATGCGGCCGAATTTCATGGCCGTCAGCGGCTATGACGGCATGCACCTGATCTATTACGCGCTGGAGAAGACCAACGGGTCGACCGACGGCAAGGCGCTCATCGATGCGATGAAGGGCGCTCACTGGACGAGCCCGCGCGGCCCGATCAGCATAGACCCGGAGACGCGCGACATCATACAGAACATCTATCTGCGCAAGGTCGAGAAGAAGGATGGCCAGCTCTATAATGTCGAGTTCGACACCATTCCCGACGTCAAGGACCCTGTGAAAGCTGGCGAACTGAAATAAGCCTCTTTGCGGGCGTCGCCTTGGATTCCAAGCCCATGTCGACGTCCGCTCTTCAGGCGTTGGAGCACGCATGCTGACAATCCTGTTCGACGGCGTCGCCTATGGCATGCTGCTCTTCGTGCTGGCATGCGGCTTGGCCGTGACGCTCGGCCTGATGAACTTCATCAATCTGGCGCATGGCGCCTTCGCCATGGCGGGCGGTTACATCACCGTCATTCTGATGGACCGCCTCGGTCTGTCCTTCTATCTCTGCCTACCCATCGCCTTTGTGGTTGCGGCTCTTCTCGGCATCGTTCTGGAGAGACTGCTTTACCGCCATCTCTACAACCGCGACCCTCTCGACCAGGTATTGTTCTCGATCGGGCTTGTCTTCATGGCGATCTCAGGCACCAGCTATTTCATGGGCGCGCGCCAGCAGATCGTTCACCTGCCGGCATCATTGCAAGGCCGCTGGCATGTCCTTGGCGCGGAAATCGGGATTTATGACGTCTTCATCATCGCGGCTTGCGCGCTGATCATGATCGCGCTGCAACTCGTCCTGACCCGCACCCGTTTTGGCAGTCAGCTGCGCGCGGCGGTCGATGACGGGCGCGTCGCGCGCGGCCTTGGCATTCGCGTCAACCGCGTCTTCGCCCTGACCTTCGCGGCCGGCTCCGGTCTTGCCGGCCTCGGCGGGGCGCTCGGCGCGGAGATGCTGACGCTCGACCCGACATTTCCGCTCCGCTTCATGATCTACTTCCTGATCGTCGTTACCGTCGGCGGCACGACGAGCATGACCGGACCGTTCGTCGCCTCGTTGATCCTCGGCATCGCCGATGTCGTCGGCAAATATTACGTGCCGGGCGTCGGCGCTTTCGTCATCTACGCCGTGACGGTCGCGCTGCTCCTGTGGCGTCCCTACGGCCTCGTGAGCCGCGAGACCGCGCGATGACGGCAACCGACCGAAATCTCGCCGCCACACGACCCACTGCCGGCGCGGATGCTCCAATCGAAACGCCTGTGAACATGCTCCGGCGCAAGCAGGCCTGGAAGGTGTGGGAAATCGTTTTCTGGCTGGCGACGATCGCCGTTTATTTTCTCTTTCCCTCCAAGCTTCTGCTGATGAGCGAGATCGCCATCCTCGGCCTCTTCGCCCTGTCGCTTGACCTGCTCCTTGGCTACGCCGGCATCGTCTCGCTTGGCCACGCCGCCTTCTTCGGGCTCGGAGCCTACACCGCTGGCCTCTTCGCCATGCATGTCAGCGGTGCGCCCTTGCTGGGACTCTTGGCGGCGGGCTTCGTTGCGGGCGTGTTGGGTTTCGCTTCGAGTTTTCTGGTGCTTCGCGGCTCGGATCTGACGCGGCTGATGGTGACGCTCGGCGTCTCGCTGATGCTCCTTGAGGCCGCCAACCAAGCGGCGTGGCTGACGGGCGGCGCCGACGGACTCCCGGGAATGACCATCGATCCGGTTCTCGGCCTGTTCGATTTCGACCTCTTCGGCCGCACCGCCTATCTCTACAGCCTCGCGGTGCTCTTCGTGCTTTTTTTGGTGGCGCGGCGTCTGGTCGGCTCGCCCTTCGGCCTGTCGCTGAAAGCGATCAAGGGCAATCTCCTGCGCAGCCAGTCGCTCGGTATCAGGCCCAACCGCCGTCTAATCGCGATCTACACGATCAGCTCGGTTTATGCCGGCATTGCCGGAGCGCTGCTGACGCAGACGACACAGTTTGTGTCGCTCGACGTTCTCTCCTTCCAGCGCTCGGCCGACGGGCTGCTCGTTCTTGTCATCGGCGGCGGCGGCTATCTCTATGGCGGGCTGATCGGCGCGGTGATCTTCAAGATCCTGCAGGATTGGATCTCCGCCATCACCGCGCAATACTGGCTGTTCTGGCTCGGTCTCATTCTTGTCGTCATCGTGCTTTTCGGCCGCGAGCGTATCGCGGCGGGCCCGCGGACGATCCTGTCTGTCATCCGCCGGCGCTTCCCGCGGGAGAAGAGTGCATGACCATTCTGGCGCCGGCCCAATCCTCGGTTGGCCTGGAAACCGCCAAATCGGTTCTCAGGACCGAAAACCTCCTGCGCCGCTTCGGCGGCCTGATCGCGACCAACGACGTCACATTGACCCTCATGCCCGGCGCACGGCATGCGCTGATCGGCCC
The DNA here is from genome assembly GCA_051960255.1 of Rhizobiaceae bacterium. Taxonomy (GTDB): domain Bacteria; phylum Pseudomonadota; class Alphaproteobacteria; order Rhizobiales; family Rhizobiaceae; genus Mesorhizobium_L. Next base: position 15,617 of record JBQCEL010000109.1, on the reverse strand, counting down.
GAATGGGGCGGGCAAGACCACCTTCATCAATTTGCTGACCGGCGTCTTGCGGCCGAGTTCGGGTCGCATCTTCCTGGACGGCGTCGACATCACCGCTCTCTCACTGCATGGCCGGGTGCGCCGAGGGCTCGCGCGCACGTTCCAGATCAACCAGCTCTTCGCCGAACTGACGCCGCTCGAAGCAGTGACCCTGGCGATCGGCGAGCGGGAAGGCAAGGGCTGGGCGATGTGGCGCACGCTTGCCGCTCACAAGCAAATCGTCGAGGAGGCGGCCAACTTGCTCGCCCGCTTCCGTCTCGCGGATGTCATGGATAGGCGCACCTCTGCCCTCGCCTATGGCCGCCAGCGCATGCTCGAGATCGCGCTGGCGCTGGCGACGAAGCCGAGCGTCCTCCTGCTCGACGAACCGGCGGCCGGCGTGCCCGAGGATGAACGCCATGACATTCTGGAGATCGTCAGGGCGCTTCCGGCGAGCGTCACGGTGCTCTTGATTGAGCATGACATGGACCTCGTCTTCTCCTTCGCCGACCGCATTTCGGTCCTCGTCGCCGGCGGGCTTCTCACTGAAGGCACGGTAGCGGAGGTGAGTGCGGACCCGCGCGTGCGCACCGCCTACCTCGGGGAAGATGTCGATGGATGACCTGCTCGAGGTGCGCGATCTCCGCGCCGGCTATGGCGCCGCAACGGTTCTGTCCGGTGTCAGTTTCACGCTCGGCCAGGGGCAGTCGATCGCGCTTCTGGGGCGCAACGGCGCCGGCAAGACGACACTCATCAACACGCTTGTCGGCGTGACGACCTATCGGAGCGGCGAGATCATGCTCGACGGCCAGTCGCTGGTGCGCCGCTCGCCCGAGGCGCGCGCCCATTTCGGCATCGGCTGGGTGCCGCAGGAGCGCAACATTTTCCGCTCGCTGACCGTCGAGGAAAATCTGACGGCCGTTGGCCGCCCCGGTGTGTGGACCATCGAACGCATTTACGGAATGTTTCCCCGACTGAAGGAACGGCGCGGCAATATGGGCAACCAGCTCTCCGGGGGCGAACAGCAGATGCTGGCGGTCGCCCGCGCTTTGATGCTCAATCCGAAGGTGCTGCTGCTCGACGAGCCGCTCGAAGGCCTTGCGCCGATCATCGTCGATGAACTTCTGGCTGCCTTGGCGCGCATTGTCCGAGATGAGGGCATGGCCGCGATTATCGTCGAGCAGAAGGCGCGGAAAATCCTCGCCGTGACCGATCGGGCGATCGTGCTTGAACGTGGCGCGATCGTGCATGAGGGGCCGAGCGCCGAACTCGCCGCAGACGCCAGCCGGTTAGAGGCGCATCTCGGCGTGGCGGAGAGCCAGCGTGTTCCCCGGTCGAAAGAATATGCAGGAAAAAGCCAGTGAAGATCGCGTTCATCGGATATGGCGAGGCGGCGCGCTCCTTCACCGACAGCCTTGCTCAAAAGGCAAGTGTCGAGATCCTCGCGGCCTATGACATATGCCAGGATGAAAGCATGGCCGCCGCGGCGACCAGCCGCGGGCTCCGTTTCGAATCCGAGATCGGACGAGCGATTTCGGGTGCGGACTGGATCATCAGCGCCGTAACGGCCGATCGCAGTCTGGAAGCGGCGCAAAGCGCGGCCGACCATCTGCGCCAGGGTCAATTGTTCATCGACATCAATTCGGTGTCTCCGGGCCGCAAGAAACAAGCGGCGGCGGTCGTGACAGCGCGCAATGCCGGCTATCTTGATATGGCGGTGATGGCGCCGGTTAATCCGCGCGGCCATGCGACGCCGATCCTGATCGCGGGACCTTCGGCGAATTTGCTGCGCGCGGATTTCGATGCTCTCGGCTTCAGATTCGAGATCATTGGCGATGAGATCGGAGCCGCGACGGCGATCAAGATGGTACGGTCCATGTTTGTGAAGGGGCTTGAGGCGCTGACCGTCGAGACGCTGATGGCGGCCGCCGCCGCCGGCTGTTTCGACAGGGTCGTGAATTCGCTCGCCGAGACCTTTCCCGGATTGGGATGGCCGGATAATGCCCGCTACATGTTCGAGCGGACTCTGCGTCACGGCGCACGCAGGGCGGCGGAAATGCGCGAGAGCGCCGTGACCTATGACGAACTTGGCTTTGTCGGCGCGCTTGCCGCCAAGATTGCCGATGTTCAGGACAAGATGGGCGCCGTTGCAGCCACCGAACTTCCCCCCGGTCCTCTCGATGAGGCGGTCGCGCGCATCGCCGCGCTCAGGCGAAGGGCGACGGAAGCAACTGCGTCTACTGCGGGAACAGACGCGTCCGCTGACGCATCGAATCCGGCTTCCATCACGCCCTGATTAGCCCGTCCACCGGCTTGCCGTTGATCGCCGTGCCGAAAAGGCCGTGCGCCAGCCGGCCGCTGTCGAGGCCGAGCGCCTCCGCCGCCGCGCCGGCGATCAATGCGTCCAGCGCCATGGTCGGCCTGAGGTCGCGGTCCTGGTAGAGTTTCGATGACGCTAGGCCCGGCCAGTCGGTCAGGACGCGGCCGCCCCTGACCGCGCCGCCGATCAGCATCGCCATCGACGCAGTGCCGTGGTCGGTGCCGCCGGTGCCATTGACGGCGGCTGTACGGTCGAATTCGGTGGCGACCAATATGGTCGTTTTCTTCCAGGCGGGCCCCATCCCATCGCGCATGGCGGCGATCATCGCGTCCAGCGCTTTCAATTGCGCCGTGAGTCTTGGGGCCTGGGCAAAATGCGTGTCCCACCCCTCGGTCTCGATCATGGCGATGCGCGGGCCGTTGTCGCGCGACAGGAACTTCGCCGCCAGGCGGCCAAGACCGGTCGGATCCTGCTTGGCGTTGGTGCCTTCGGCCAGCCCCTTCGCCTGGATGGCCTCCGTCCATAACGGATGGAGTTGCGGATCCTTGTCGTAGAGCATACCGACCCTGGCCATCAGATCGTCGGTGGCATCGGGCAGCGAGGAAGGCGCGTAGGAGGCAACGGGCGTCGGCCCGCGCAGCGCCATCGGCACGGTCGGGGCGAGCGCAATCGCCTCGTCCTTTTCGTGCGGCATCATCGAAACAAGACGGTTCAGCCAACCATCCCTGACCTGATAGGGCTGCGCCCCGCCCGTCTCGAGCACATTCTGGCCATCGAAATGCGACCGGTCGCGATAGGGCGAGGCGACGGCGTGGACAAAGAGCGCCTCGCCGCCGGCATACATCTTCCCGAGTTCGACCAGCGAAGGATGAAGAGCGAACATGCCGTCGAGCTTGATCGATTGGGCGGCCTCCCCGGCGATCGCACCGCGCAAGACCTGATAGGCGGGATCACCATAGGGGCGGACGATGTCGAGGCCGTCGGCCGCGCCGCGCTGGATGATGAAGACGAAGCGGCGGTCCGTGCCGACCGAGGCCAGCGCCATGTGCGAACTGACCCACATGGCTCCCGCCCCGAGGGCGGCGACCGACAGGAACCGGCGGCGATGCATGTTCATGACTTATCTCCTGAGGAAATCGGGCGAAACCATGAGGAGCGCGAGCGCGCTGATCGGACTTTCGGCGCGGGACACCTGTTCGGCGGTCGGGGCGGCTAGCGAGCCGGGCATCAGGATCGGTCCGAGCTTGCGCGCATCGAGCTTGTCGGCGACGGGCGCGACGAGACGGGGCGCGATGTCGACGCGCCTCAACAAGGCGTCGGGAGCGGCCCAACTCGCGGCGATGTCGTCCCAGCCGGCCGGCGCGCGTGGCCGCCAGACGGGCTGGCCGAGTTGATTCATGATTCCGGCGACATTGATCTTGCCGACATCGCGGCGGCCTGTGCCGCGCATCAGGGAAATGGTCCATTCCCATGGCGTCTTGAATTTCAGAGGCCGCGGCTCCCAGGGTTCAGGCGAATTGACGAGCGCGCGATAGACGGCGGGCAGGTCGCCTCCGCTCTCTTGGAAAGTCTCGGAGAGGCGTGCGACGAGCGTCGGCGGCGGCGTATCGCCGGCGAAATGCCGTGCGAGCTTTTCCGCGATATGGTTCGCCGTATGCCGCGAATAGGCGAAATCGGTAAGGATGGCGGCTGCTTGCTTCTCGCCGGGCTCGCTGTAGCGCTTGCCCATAATCGTCCGCGATCCGGGCTCGTGCAGCTGTGGCCGGAAGGCGAAGTCGTCAGGGTTGCCGTCGCCTTTCTGACCCGGTCCGAAGCCGCCGATGCTCCAGCCTGTGAGGGCACGGGAATATTCCGTCACATCCGCCTGGGTGTAGCCCGACCGCACACCGAGCGTATGCAGCTCCATCGTTTCGCGGCCGAGATTCTCGTTGATGCCGAGCTTGCGCTTCGGGTTGCGCGCTTCGATCCGTTCGGCGAGCGGACTGTCGGGGCCGACGGATGTCACCTGGTTGAGATAGATCAGCATTGCCGGATGCCGCTCGACGGCGAAGAGCATGTCCTTGAAGCGCCCGAGCACATGCGGACGGATCGCATCGCGTTCGAAGATCGGCGCGAAGGCGGCAAGCTGCGGATTGTCGGCGGAAACGCAAAAATGGTTCGCCCAGAAATGCACCAGCCGTTCGACGAAGGGCGCCTCCGTCGCGAGCGCGCTGTTCGCCCGCGCATCGACGCCGGCGCGATAGAGCGTGCGCGCCTGCTTCCGGAAATCCTGGCGCATCGCCTTCATTTGGTCCTTGTCGGGCTGCGCCCCGTCCTGCCGGGCTTCCCTGCGGAACGCCCTCAACTGATCGCGATAGCTTTCGACGATTTCGCCGGCGTCCGGCAGCATGACATAGCCGTCCGGCTTAACCTCGAACCGATCGAACTGGTCGATCAGCCAGTGTTTGGGGTTGGCGGGCGGAGTGTCTTCTGGCCGGGCGCCGAGGCCGAAACGATTGAGGGCGATGGCTGCCGGCGATAGCGAAGGGGGAGGCGCAGACATGGCAGGGTCCTTTGGTCTTTGCCACGATTTAACGGGCCTCTCTGTGTCTTCCGTCGCATCCGATGCAAAAAAAGTACGCCATGTCCGGGGATGATATCTCTCCGATAGCGGAAGGAAAATTTTTGCGGCAAGCGACGGGCCTTAGATGCCGCCGCGTTCAATAGGGTGGACCGGCGCATATCGCGTCGGCTCATTGTGAGTTAGAAGAGGTCGACATGAGAAAGACGCTTTTTGGTATCGTCGCCGTCGCGGCCATGCTGGGCATGGCGCCGATGGCGAACGCCGCTCAAGGGTGTGGCGCGGGTTGGCACCGCGGACCTTATGGGCGTTGCCATCCCAATCGCCGGCCGGTCGTGATCGTTCCCGGACGGGTCGTCATCGGAACCTATTATCCCGGCCGCGGCTATTGGGACGGCCACCGCTATTGGCGCCATCGCTATCGGTGGCACGGCGGCTGGCGCTATCGCTGATCAAACGAATATGGGGCCGCTCGGCGGCCCCATTTTTCATTTGAAAGCCGCTTTTGCCGCGCAGACTTGCCGGCTGAAGCGGCTTTCCAGGCAGGTCAGTTGCCGCCGGATCAGTCCTTCCTCGTTTTGAGCCCGCGCAGCATGGCGCCATGCCCGCGCAATCCTTGGACGAAGGTCTGGCGCTCCGACGGCGTCAGCGTCTCGAAAAAATCGACGACCGTCTTCTCCAATCGTGCCCGAACGGCGCTATCGGCCTGTCTTATCTGGGAAAGCTGGGCGTCGATCGCCTGCGGATCGATCGGGTCCGCCGCCATCAATTGCGCCAGCTTCAGCCGGCCCGCTCTTGCCGCGGCGACATCCGAAGCTGCCTCTTTGCGGGTCTGGGCCAGCATTTGCCGAAAGGCTTTGCGCTCCGCAACGGGAAGTTTTTCCGCCGCGCGCCCCAAGCCGCCCCGCGCGACACCGGGCCGATGCGGTCCGGAAGCATGCCACATATAGGCGCCTCCGACCGCAGCTCCGACGATGAACACGTTGAACGCCAAAGAAATGGCAAGAACGATCGTACGGGCTCTGTCGCTCATCTATTCGTCCATTATTTGCGCCATGTTGCTGAAGGCCGTCATGGCATAGGCGCCATCCTCGTCCGGCGGCGCGGTCATCGGCAATAGCACCGCGATCGTCAAAGCGCCGGCCAGGGCGCCGGCCAGGCCCAGCGCGGCGAAGCCGGCTCCCTGCCGCCAAAGCCTCATGCGGCGCGCAGCGACACGAAGCGGAGGCGAGCCATCGATGATCGCCGTCGTTAGTCCGGCCCCGGGCCCCGGCACGGCGTAGCGATCGAGCGCTTCGTCAAGCCTCCGCGCCGCCTGCAGCGTCTTTTCAGCGTCTTGAGGATGGGTCTCGACATAAGACGCGGCCGCGTCCCGCTGCCCCTCGGGCCAACGCCGCGGTTCGGAGCCGTAGATTTCGACAAGCTCGGCAAAACGTTCGGGGGTCATGGCAGAAGCCCTCCTTCAATCGTGAACATCGGCCTTCTCCAGCCAGGCGCGCAGGCTCCTGCGGCCTCGCGCCAGAAGGCTTTCCAGCGCTTCGACGCTAATGCCCATGACGGCGGCGGCGTCGCTGTTGGAAAGCTCCTCGTAATATTGCAGCACGATCGCCTCGCGTTGCCGCTCGGGCAACGTTGCGAGCGCTGATTCGACCATGCGGGCAGCGTCATCGCCATGAATCCGATGATCCGGCAGCGGGCCGGGATCCACCATGTCCGGAGGTTCGGCGGTGTAAAGTATCCGCCTGCGGCGCAATCGGTCGCGACACAGATTGAGCGCGACGGCATAGAGCCATGTGTCGAAGCGCGCGCGGCCGCTTTCCCATCGGGGCGCCTGGCGCCAAATCCTGATGAACGTCTCCTGTGCAATGTCTTCCGCCTCCTCGCGGTCGCCAACAACCCGCACCGCAAGCGCCAGGACGCGCGGCAGCTTGCGGCCGACTATCTCGCGGACCGCAGCGGCGTCATTGCGCGCCACCCGCGCCAGGAGGTCCTCGTCCGTCTCCCGGTGTTTCAATGGCTTATCCGCACTGTTTTCCCGCTCGCCTCCAAAGCCACTTGGCAGTGCATGGCGGCGGTCTTTCGCGCATCGCCATTCCTTCGGTTCCGCATAATTCCAGACTTAAACGCGGGATAGGCGAATGTCCGTCGCTCCAGCAATACTGGTTCCGGCCCCTGCCTCGATTTGATAATTCTAGAGGGAGCCGCGGGCCGTCGCCGCGCTCGCGGACGCCTCCCATCACTCCATCCTGAGCCGGTAGCCCACGCCGGTCTCGGTCAGGATGTGCTGCGGCCGCTCGGGATCGGCCTCGATCTTCTGCCGGAGCTGGCGGATATAGATCCGCAGATATTGCACGTCGGTGTCGCCGCCCCAGATCTCGGTCATCAGCATGCGGTGGGTGAGCACCTTGCCGGCATGGGCGATCAGCATGCGCAATATGTCATATTCCTTCGGCGTCAATTTCACCTCTTCCTCGCGCACCCTGACGATCCGCCGCACCAGATCGACATGAAGGTCGCCGCTGCGGAAAGCCGGCTGCTCGCCCTGCTGTTGCAGGCGATGCCTAAGCGCGGCGCGGATGCGCGCGAAGAGTTCGGCGGCGCCGAACGGCTTGGTGACGTAATCGTCGGCGCCGAGATCGAGCGCCTCGACCTTGCCTTTCTCGTCCGCCCGACTCGACAAGACGAGGACGGGCACGGCATTGCCGCTGGCTCTCACCGTCCGGACCAGGTCAAGTCCCGAAATATCGGGTAGGCCGAGATCAAGGACGATCAGGTCCGGCCGGGAGCGCTCGATTTGGGCAAGCGCGGCCTTTCCGTCCACCGCTTCCAGAACCCGAAATCCTTGGGAGGACAGGCTCGTGCGCAGCAGGCGGCGTATCGCCGGCTCGTCGTCAACCACCAGGATCGCCGGTGCTAGAGCGCTCATGTGACAGCGTCCATCCCTTCATTTTCCAGAACCGGCAATGTCACCGTGAAAACAGCGCCGCCGCGGTCAAGGTTGCCGGCTTCTATTGCGCCGCCCATGGCTTCGACGAAGCCCCGGCAAATGGCGAGGCCGAGGCCCGTTCCGGCCCGCTGGCGGTCACTCTTGCGCACCCGGTAGAACTTGTCGAAGATCCGCTGAAGATCCTCCGCCGGAATCCCTTCTCCCTCGTCCCTCACTTGCAGTTTTATCGCGGTTGGATCGCGCCAGCTTCTGATGCGGATGGCGGAGCCGGTAGGCGCATATTTCACCGCATTGTCGATCAGGTTGAACAAGACCTGCTCGAACAGTACCGGGTCGAGCCTGACCAGAGGCAGGCCGGGCGCGATGGACGTTTCGACGCGATGGCCGGCGAGAATCTTGTCCGCCCGGCGCAGTGCGCTGCCGACCAGTTCGCCGACGTCTTGAAGGCTCATATTCGGCTCGACCGCGCCCGATTCGAGCCGGGTCATGTCGAGCAGATTGGCGATGAAGCGATTCAGCCGTTCCGCCTCCTCCTGAATGGTGGACAGAAGCTCGTTTCGGTCATCCGGCGCGATAGCCGGCAAACTGACCAGGCTATCGGCGGCTCCCAGGATAGAGGCGAGCGGCGTGCGCAAATCGTGCGAGATGGAGGTGAGCAACGCGGCGCGCAATTCATCGCGTTCCGCCGCGCGCATCGCCCGGTCGAAATCGGCGGCGAGATTGACCCGTTCGATCGCCAGCGCCGCCTGGTCGGAAAGAGCGTCGAGCAGACGCCGCTCGTCGGGCGTCAGGATCGGCCCGGCCTTGTCGCTGTCGATACCGATCACCGCGACCGGTCCGCGGCCGGTGCGCATGGGCAAAAACAGCCGCCGCGCCCCGGCGAGCGTGTCCGCGCCGCGGCCGGCGGGTCTGTTGCTCTCCCACGACCATTTTGCCGCCGCGAGTTCCGCTTCCTCTGCCACATCTTCGGGCGGCCATGCGGCCTTGAGTTCGAGCACGCCATTTTCGGGCAGGAAAAGAACAACCCTCACCTTGAGCATCGACGCGACCTGCGAGGAGATCGCCCAAAGAAGGTCGTCGAGCGAGGCGATGCCGGCGAGCTTGGCGCTGAAGCGGTAGAGTTCTTCCGTCGTCCTGGCGCGGCTGCGCGCCATCATGGCCTGACTGCGCACATTTGCCGTGAGATTGCCGGCGATCAGCGCGACCACGAGGAAGAAGAACAAGGCAACCACATTCTCCGGGTCGGAGATGGAGACGCTGTAATAGGGCGGCAGGAAAAAGAAATTGAAGGCAAGCACGCTGAGCAGGCTGGAATAGAGCGCCGCTCGAATACCGAAGGCCACCGCGCTGACCAGCACGGCTGTCAGAAAGGCAAGGGCGACGTTCTGCACTTCGAGGAATCGGGCAAGCAGCAGCCCGCAGCAAAGCGCCACAGCGACCAATCCCGTGGATACGATATATTGCCGGAAATCGAACGGAGTCGGTTTCGGCCGCGTGGTCACGGTTTTGGCGGAAGGAGCAGCAGTAGCTTGCCCCGAGATCACATGCACGGAGACATTCCCGGCGCGTCGCATGATCTCGTAGGTGATCGAGCCGAACAGCCATTCGTGCAGGCGTGAACGCTCGCTCTTGCCGATAATGATGTGGCTGAAATTGTTCTTGCCGGCGTAGTCCAGAATATCCCTTGCCAACTCATTGCCCGGGATCGTCACCGCCTCGCCGCCAAGGCGTTCCGCGAGCCGCAGCGCATCGGCGATGCGGTCCCGCGCCGGCTCGGAGAGTCTCAGCGCGCGCGGCGTTTCGACATAAAGCGCTGTCCACGGACCCTGCAACCGCTCCGCCATGCGACGGGCGTAACGCACCAGCGCGGTCGCCTTCGGGTGCTCGTTGACGACGACCAGAACGCGCTCCCCGGCAGCCCATGGGCCCGGAATGGCATGCGCCTGCATATGGGTCAGCAATTGTTGGTCGACGCGCTCGGCGGTGCGCCTCAGCGCCAGTTCGCGGAGCGCGGTCAGATTACCCGGCGAGAAATAATGCGCCAGCGCGCGCTCGGCCGTCTGGGGAATATAGATCTTGCCTTCCCTGAGCCGCTGCATCAGATCCGCGGGCGTTATGTCGATCACCTCGATCTCGTCGGCGCGGTCGAGGAAGGCATCGGGAACGGTTTCATGGACGCGGATGCGCGTTATCTGCTGAACGACGTCGTTCAGGCTCTCCACATGCTGGATGTTGACGGTCGTATAGACGTCGATGCCGGCGGCAAGCAGTTCCTCGACATCGAGATAACGTTTCGGATGCCGGCTGCCGGGTGCATTGCTGTGGGCCAATTCATCGACGAGAGCAAGGCGCGGCCGGCGGGCGAGCAGGCCGTCCAGGTCCATTTCCTGCAGCCGTCGCCCCTTGTATTCGATAGACTTTCTCGGCAGCGCTTCGAAACCGGCAACGAGGGCCTCCGTCTCGGCGCGGCCATGCGTCTCCACCACGCCGATGACGACATCGACGCCCTCGCGCCTGCGCGCGGCGGCGCTAAGGAGCATTTCGTAGGTCTTGCCCACTCCGGGAGCCGCGCCGAGGAAAATCTTGAGATGGCCGCGCGTCTCCCGCGCCGCTTCGCCGAGCAGCGCTTGGGGGTCGGGACGCTTGTCTTCGCCCTTATGGTCCGGCATCGGGTCCGTTCAGGTCGCCTTTGCGCTCATGTTGGAGCGCGATCCGCGAAACATCGCCGCCGCCTCGCATTTGCGCAAGAGTGGATATTGACGGAATTCGCCGCTCATTTCGGCGCTTTTGCCTCGTCCAGCGCAAGATTGAGCAGCAGCACGTTCACTCTTGGCTCGCCAAAAAGGCCGAGCTGGCGTGGCTCGACATGGGCCGTGACAATCGCGCGGACGGCATCTTCCGAAAGCCCGCGCGCCTTCGCCACGCGCGCGACCTGGAAGAGCGCCGCCTCGGGCGAGATGTCGGGATCGAGGCCGCTGCCCGATGTGGTGACCAGATCGACAGGGATAGGCTTGTCGGGATTTTGCGCGTGACGCGCCGCGGCATCCGCCTTGACGCGCGCGATCAGCGCCTTGCTGGTCGGGCCGAGATTGGAACCGCCAGAGGCGGCAGCGTCGTAACCCTTGCCTGCCGCCGACGGGCGCGGGTGAAAATAGCGGTCGCCGGTGAAAGCCTGCCCGATCAGTTTCGAGCCGATAACCTGCCCGTTGCGCTCGATCATGCTGCCATTCGCTTTGGCGGGAAACAACACTTGCGCGATGCCCGTGATGGCCAGCGGATAGGCAAGCCCCGTGATCAGGGTAAGCGCGACGATCATGAAGAGAGCCGGACGTATATGGGTGAGCATCTCGATTCTCCTTCAGGCCAGACCGATTGCGTTGAGCACGATGTCGATCGCCTTGATGCCGGCGAAGGGGATGACGACGCCGCCAAGCCCGTAAATGAGGAGGTTGCGGCTGAGTAGCGCGCCCGCGCCAACCGCGCGATATTTCACGCCTTTCAGCGCCAGCGGGATCAGGGCGATGATGATGAGCGCGTTGAAGATGATGGCCGAAAGAATGGCGCTTTCGGGCGAAGAGAGCCGCATGATGTTGAGGGCCTGGAGCTGTGGATAGAACGCCACGAACATCGCTGGGATGATGGCGAAATATTTCGCAACGTCGTTGGCGATCGAAAAAGTGGTCAGCGCCCCGCGCGTCATCAGCAACTGCTTGCCAATCTCCACCACCTCGATCAGCTTGGTCGGGTCGCTATCGAGATCGACCATGTTGCCGGCCTCGCGCGCGGCGACCGTGCCGGTGTTCATGGCGACGCCTACGTCCGCCTGGGCAAGCGCCGGCGCGTCGTTGGTGCCGTCGCCGCACATCGCCACCAGTTTGCCCTTGGCCTGTTCGGCGCGGATGAGGTCGAGCTTGTTCTCGGGCGTCGCCTGGGCGAGGAAATCGTCGACGCCGGCCTCGGCCGCGATGGCCGCCGCCGTCATCGGATTGTCGCCGGTGATCATGACGGTGCGGATGCCCATCTGGCGGAGCGCCGCGAAGCGTTCGCGGATGCCGCCCTTGACGATATCCTTCAGATGAACGATGCCGAGCAATCGGCCATCCCTCGCCACCGCAAGCGGCGTTCCCCCCGATTTCGCCACCCGATCGGCGATCTCGCGAAGCTCGCGCGCCGCCGCCGTAAGCGTACCGGTTCCCAGCGCACGCACCGCCGCGCCTTGCGTGCTCCGCATTGCCGTGGTGGAAGGAATCTCTCCGATAAAGGCCAGCATCGCATCCACCGCGCCCTTGCGGACGGAACTGCCGCCGATATCGATGCCGCTCATGCGCGTCTGGGCGCTGAACGGCACGAAACGCGCGTGCAGCTCGGCCATGTCGCGACCGCGGATGCCATATTTCTCCTTGGCCAGCACGACGATGGAGCGGCCTTCGGGCGTTTCGTCGGCGAGCGAGGAGAGTTGTGCGGCGTCAGCCAGTTCGCGTTCGTTGACACCTGTCAACGGCAGGAATTCGGTGGCCTGGCGGTTCCCGAGCGTGATGGTCCCGGTCTTGTCGAGCAAAAGCGTGTCGACATCGCCGGCCGCCTCGACGGCGCGCCCGGACATGGCGAGGACATTGAAGCGCACCAGCCGGTCCATGCCGGCAATGCCGATGGCCGAAAGCAGCGCGCCTATGGTGGTCGGGATCAGCGTCACGAAGAGCGCCACCAGGGCGACAATCGGAATGCTGCCGCCGGCATAGGCGGCGAAGCTCGGAATGGAGGCGACCGCCAGCACGAAAATGAGCGTCATGCCGGCAAGCAGGATGTTGAGCGCAATCTCGTTCGGCGTCTTCTGGCGCTGCGCGCCTTCGACCAGCGAAATCATGCGGTCGAGGAAGGTCGAGCCCGCGGCGGCCGTGATCCTGACCTTGATCTGGTCCGACAGCACCTGCGTGCCGCCGGTGACGGCGGAGCGGTCGCCGCCGGATTCACGGATGACGGGCGCGGATTCGCCGGTGATCGCCGCCTCGTTGACCGAGGCGATACCCTCTATGACCTCACCGTCGGAGGGGATGATGTCGCCCGCCTCGACGACGACGATGTCACCGACTTTGAGGCTTGTCGCCGGTACGACGTCATAGGTCGAACCGTCGGACGCCATCCGCTTGGCGTCGGTCTGTGTGCGGGTCTTGCGCAGCGCGTCCGCCTGCGCCTTGCCGCGCCCTTCGGCCACCGCTTCGGCGAAATTGGCGAAGAGCAGCGTGAACCAGAGCCAGAGGATGACCTGGAAGGAGAAGCCCAGCCGGTCGCCGCCGAAGACCATGTCTCGGAGGAAGAGTAGCGTCGTCAGCGCCGCCACGATCTCGACCACGAACATGACAGGATTGCGGATCTGGACGCGCGGGTGAAGCTTTCTGAAAGACGCGCCCACCGCCGGCCAGACGATGGCGGGATCGAAGACGCTGATTTCCGCGGATTTGGACATGGATTGCTCCTGCGGATGGACCGGTCAGAACGATTGTCCGGCGACCATCGCGAAATGTTCGACGATCGGGCCGACGGCGAGCGCCGGGAAATAGGTGAGGCCGCCGACGATCAGGATGACGCCCACCAGAAGGCCGACGAACAGACCGCCATGCGTTGGAAACGTGCCCATCGAGACCGGCACGATCTTCTTGGCGGCGAGCGAGCCGGCGATTGCGAGCACAGGAATGATGACGAGAAAGCGGCCCATCAGCATGGCGAAGCCGGTCGTCAGATTGTACCAGGGCGTGTTGGCGGAAAGGCCGGCGAACGCGCTCCCATTATTGGCGGCGGCCGAGGTATAGGCATAGAGCGCTTCCGAATAGCCGTGCGGGCCTGCATTGGCGAGTGAGGCAAGACCAGCCGGCAGCACCACGGCGATCGCGGTAAAGCCGAGGATGGCGAGCGGCAGCGACAGCACGGCGAGCATGGCCATCTTGACCTCCTTCGCCTCGATCTTCTTGCCGAGATATTCGGGCGTGCGGCCGACCATCAGCCCGGCGATGAAGATCGTCATGATGACAAAGAGCAGGATACCGTAGAGGCCGGCGCCGACACCGCCGATGATCACCTCGCCAAGCTGCATATTGAGAAGCGGAATGAGGCCGCCGAGCGGCGTAAAGCTGTCCAGCATGGCGTTGACGGCGCCGCAGGACGCCGCCGTCGTGATCACGGCGAACAGGGCGGAGCCGGCAATGCCGAAGCGAACTTCCTTGCCCTCCATATTGCCGCCATGGATGCCGAGAGCGCTGAAGGCCGGATTGCCATTGGCTTCCGCCCAATAGGTTACGGCGACGCCGGCGAGGAACAGCACGCCCATGGCGGCGAAAATCGCCCAGCCCTGGCGCTCGTCGCCAACCATGCGGCCGAAAACATTGGTGAGGGCGGCGCCGATCGCGAAGATGGAGATCATCTCGACGAGATTGGTGAGCGCGGTTGGGTTCTCGAAGGGATGCGCCGAATTGGCGTTGAAGAAGCCGCCGCCATTGGTGCCGAGCATCTTGATCGCAAGTTGCGAGGCGGTCGGGCCGACGGCGATGGTCTGCTTCGCGCCTTCCAGCGTGGTCACGTGGATGTAGTCGCCGAGTGTCTGGGTGACGCCCTGGCTGACATAGAAGAGCGCGCAGAGGATCGAGAGCGGCAGGAGGACATAAAGCGTCGAGCGCGTCAGGTCGGTCCAGAAATTGCCGACCGACTTCGCCGAAGCGCGCGAAAAGCCGCGGATCAGCGCCATGGCGATGGCGATGCCGGTGGCGGCCGAGACGAAATTCTGCACCGTCAGCCCGGCCATCTGAACGAGATACCCCATCGTGCCTTCGCCGCTGTAGCCCTGCCAATTGGTGTTGGTGATGAAGCTGACGGCGGTGTTGAAGGACGAATCCGGCGAAACCGCGCCCATATGCGCCGGGTTGAAGGGTAATGCGCCCTGCAGGCGCTGGAGCGCGAACAAGAGGACGAAACCGGCGGAATTAAAAATGAGCATGGCCACCGTATAGGTGAGCCAATGCTGCTCCTCGCGCTCGTCGATGCCGGCGCCGGCATAAAGCACGCGCTCGACCGGGCGGAGCAACGGCGAGAGGAACGTGGGTTCCCCCGTCATCACCTTGGTCATATACCAGCCGAGCGGCTTCACCAGCCCAACGATAATGGCGCAGAAAATTGCGATCTGAATCCAGCCGTTGAGGGTCATGGTTTTGTCTTTCCTCTTCGCATGTCTTTGTCCCGAAACCGGCTTCCACTTTCGGGAGACATGCTTAGAACCTCTCGGGGCGGATGAGCGCATAAACGAGATAGACGAGGATCAGCGCGGCCACGCCGCCGCCCACCGCATAGTCGAGTGTCATCGGCCTCTCCTCAGAGCTTCTCGCTGGCGATGCCATAGAGAATGAGGAGCGCGAACGAGCCGAGGCCGATCGCCAGCATGATGATGTCGGACATTGCGCCATTCTCCTATCGGCTCATGGGATGCCGGCGTCAGCTGGCGCATGAGCCCTGTTCAGGCGCGGAGATTTGGGCGGAACGGCATAGTGTTTCGAGAGCGGGCGGGGCGTCCGCTCATAGTATTTTCATATAGATTGGCCTCAGCTCTGCCGAATGGGCAGCCGCCCTCAGAGCGGGCGCTCGGAAATGCCGCCATGCCGGGCGGACCAATCGACCGGATGGTTGAGGAAATCCTCCACTTCCCTGAGCACGTCCGGCGAAAAGCGCTTCTCGTCCTTGCATATCTTCAACACGTCCCACCATGTCGCGAGATAGTGCAGCCGCATGCC
>JBQCEL010000108.1:0-23504 GCA_051960255.1 Rhizobiaceae bacterium | reverse complement strand
GCCTTCGGGCGGATGTCCTCCCAGCTTTCCTTGTCGATGCGAACCTCGATGCCGGTATCCTTGGTGAATTGCGCCGTATTGGCCAGCCACTGCTTTTCATCGCCGCTGACGAAAGGCGACCAGCGGGTGACGCGCAGCGATGCGCCTTTTTCCGGCTTGATGTCGAAGGAATCCGCGGCTCTTGCCGCCGACGACCCGACAAGGCCGGCGCTCGCGGCGCCGACCGCAAGCCCCGCGGTCGTCCGGATAAGGTCACGTCTGTTTATGCTCATTTCTCTCTCCCTTTGCGTGAGCCATCATCAGCCGGGCTATTTCGCCCGCCCGCATTTACTGAAGGCGCTTTTGGCTGCCCTCATCGAAAAAGTGGACGAGATCTGGCTCCGGCAGGAGCCTGATCGTCTCGCCTGGGGTGAATTTGCGCCTGTCGCGCAGCGCCGCGATAATCTCCTGGCCGTCGCCCAGGCGCGCAATGACATGGGTTTCCGATCCCATCGGTTCGACCACCGCGATCTTCGCGGCAAATCCCCGGTCGTCGAGACGCAGATGTTCAGGCCGGAACCCGTAGATCACAGGCTTGCCGTCGCTCGCGGCCGGTGCATTCCCGAGCGGCAGTTTCTCTCCTCCCGTCGTCTCGAATGCGGCCGAACCGTTGACGGCGATCTTGCCCTTGATGAGGTTCATCGCCGGCGAGCCGATGAAGCTGGCGACGAAGAGATTGGCCGGATTGTCATAGAGGTCGAGCGGCGCGCCGACCTGCTCGACGATGCCGTCATGCATGACGACGATCTTGTCGGCCATTGTCATCGCCTCTACCTGATCGTGCGTGACATAGATGGTGGTTGTCGAAAGCCGGTGGTGCAGTTCCTTGATCTCGGCGCGCATCGCGACACGCAATTTGGCGTCGAGATTGGAAAGCGGCTCGTCGAACAGGAAGACCCTCGGATCGCGCACGATCGCGCGGCCCATGGCGACACGCTGGCGCTGGCCGCCTGAAAGCTGGCGCGGGTAGCGGTCAAGCAGCGGCTCCAGGCCGAGAATGCCCGCCGCCGTCTTCACCCGCTCATCGATCTTCGCTTTCGGCGCTTTCTGCAGCATGAGCGAGAAGCCCATGTTCTGCGCCACTGTCATATGCGGATAAAGCGCATAGTTCTGGAACACCATCGCGATGTCGCGTTCCTTCGGCGGCACGTCGTTGACGATGAGGTCGTCGATCGCGATATCGCCCGAAGTGATCCGTTCGAGACCGGCCACCATTCGCAAAAGCGTGGATTTGCCGCAGCCCGAGGGGCCGACGAGGATGACGAACTCGCCGTCTTCGATCGACACGGAGACCCCGTGCAGTACCTCCGTTGCGCCGAAGGCCTTGCGGACGTCGCGAATTGTGACCGATGCCATTCAACCTCTCTTCGAATTTGCAGCCTTCGCCTCCGGCGGGCGGCCGTCTTTCCTATCTGTCAAAACGGTCTTCGTCGAACGATATATGCGTTCGAGATGACGGCCAAACGCCGCGATCACGGCGTCCCTGTCCCTGGCCCGCAGGGCTTTTACGATCGCGCGATGGTCGGCGCGGCTCGCCTCGATCGCTCCGGGACGCGACATGGCCGAGCGGCGGTGTTCCATCATGTAGGCGTAGAGATCGGTTACGAGATCCGCAAGTAGTTGGTTGCTTGCCGCGTGATAGATCGCGCTATGGAACTCGCGGTCGAAGATAAGGAAGCGCAGAGGGTCGCCCTTGGCCCTTTCCTGCTCGATCAGAGACCGATCGAGGGCGGCAAGCGTCGCGTCATCGATGTTTTCCGCCGCGTCCGCCACGACTTGACGTTCGATCAGGAGCCTGGCGGCGTGGACGTCCTCGATCTCGTAATGATCGATGTCGCGCACCGGCATGAGTCCCGCCTGCAACGATCCGATGTCGGTATTGACGACGCGCGACCTGGCGCCATGGGAAACGTCGATGATCCCGCGCAGAGCGAGCACCTGCACGGCGCCTCGCACGGTTTCCCGGCTCACCCCGAACGCCGAAGCCAGTTCGCGTTCGCCCGGCAGTTGATCACCGATCTGCAGCACGCCTGTCCCGATGAGCAGCGCAAGTTTCTCGCATACGATATCCTTTACTGAACGCCGCTCGACACCATGACGCAGATCCGGCACTTGCGCCAATATGCTGAGATTTCGCGTAGCCCTCACATTTACTGTCCTAGTGGCCCGGCCGTTAGGCCAGTAGAGTGGTGTTCGGCCGCATCTGTCAAGAGCGCCTTGCGCGCCATCCGGGCCGCGGCTGAAATCCGGCCATTCTATTGTCGTTCGGCGATCCAGACAAAAAAAGACCGCCCTCGCCGCGTCGGCGGCTCGGACGGTCTTGAGTCGGCTTAGAAATGCGCTCTACGGCGCACCGATCGCGAATGTGTCCGCGCGGCTCAGCTCTTCTTGGCGGCCGGCTTCTTTGCCATCTTCTTGTGAGCGGCTTTCTTGTGCACAACCTTCTTGTGCATCGCCTTCTTGTGCATGGCCTTCTTGGCCATCGGCTTCTTGGCCGTCGTCGTCGCCGTCGTAGCAGCAGCGGCTGCGTTAGCAGGGGCGATCATCGGAGCCGAGAAGGCGAGGGCGACGGCGAGGCCGAGCGCGGAGAGGAGGGTCTTTTTCATGATGTGGTTTCCTTTACTGAGTTTGCGGGCCAGGAGAAGGCGCTTCCGTTCATCGCTCGATCGGCTGCACCCCAAGCAGCTTCAGTGCTTCCGCATACGCTCGGATGCCCTGCGCCTGCCTCTTGCCGGCGCAGTATCTCTGGGCTCTTTTCTGAAGTGCTCTCGCCTCGGCGGCTCGCTTGGCCTTGGCGTGTTGGGAGATTGCGTGGTTGAACTGACGTTGCATGTCTTCACAACGCTGGACGCGTGTGATCATCACTCTTTTGGCCGGATGCGGCGTCGCCGGGCTTGCCGCGGCGGCGCCGGCACAAAGCAGGGCGGCGATGACAATCACGAGTTTGTACATTTCAGTCTTTCGGACGCCGGAAGGCGTGCATCCTGTCATGTCCGATTTGTTTTGCCCGCGTTTGTCTGGAATGCTGGATTTTGTTTCCGGAATGTAACGCCGACGAATGCGGCCGACGCCTCATAAGAAAGGCCGTTCCGTCGCTTTGCGGACGGAACGGCCCCATGGATCTGCTTGCCGGGATGGCCGGAAATCAGCCCTTCTTCTTCACGACCTTCTTCACCACGACATGTTTGCCATGATGATGGTGATGGTGGCGAACATGATGATGGCGAACATGATGATGATGGTGAGCCGGATGCTTTACGACGGTCTTGGTCGTGACGGTCGCGGCGTCGGCGCTGGTGATCATCGGAGCGGAGAAAGCGAGAGCGACGGCAAGGCCGAGCGCGGAGACGAAGGTCTTCTTCATGGACATTTCCTTTGAGGGGCAGGGAAAACCCGAGCCCAATTGTTGATCATGCGGTAATTGGCGGAAAAGTCCGAAACGGCCCTCCGACCGCCACCCTTTTTGCAGCGATTCGTGTCGAGGATTTTTCTGGCTTGTTGAATTTTGTTGCAGCTGTGTTTCTGTCTGACCTGCCGCAGATTCGCCACGAGCGCTCTCCAAGGCCGTGACCGAAAAATGCTATTGTGTCCCATGAGGGAAACCGGCGTGAAAACCGACGCGCATATTCTGATCGTTGACGACGACAGGGAGATCCGTGACCTGCTGCAGGAGTTTTTCCACAAGCACGGGATGCGCGTCAGCATCGCCGGCGACGCGGAGGAGATGCAGGTGGCAATGCGGCGCGCAGCCGTCGATCTGGTGATTCTCGACGTGATGCTGCCGGGCAAGAGCGGCCTCGACATCTGCCGCGAAATCCGTGCCTGGTCGCGCGTGCCGATCATCATGCTGACGGCGGTGACCGAAACGGTCGACCGGGTGGTGGGTCTCGAAATGGGGGCCGACGACTATGTGCCCAAGCCGTTCGATCCCCGCGAGCTGCTGGCGCGGGTGCGGGCCGTCCTGCGCCGTCCCGCCATGGCGGGGCCGGCCCAACGCCAGGAGCCGCAGATCTATAAGTTCGCCGGCTGGACACTTGACTGCGCGCGCCGTCGCCTGATCGCGCCCGGCGACGTGCGCGTGGAACTTACCACCGCCGAGTTCAATCTGCTGCAGGCGCTCGTCAAGAGTTCCCAGCGCGTTCTTTCCCGCGACCAGCTGATGGAACTGGCGGGGAACGACAACGAATATGGCTATGACCGCAGCGTCGACATCCTCGTCAGCCGCTTGCGCCGAAAAATGGAAGACGATCCCCGCTCGCCGAAGCTGATCCTGACGGTGCGCGGCGGCGGTTATCAGTTCGTGCCGGAAATAGCGACCGAATGAGGCGGTTCCTGCCCCAGACTTTACCCGCATGGTTCCTGCTGATCCTGATCGCAGGACTGGCGATCACCCAAGTGACGACGCTTTCCATCGTCAACAGGGAGAGAGCCGCCTCCAACAATCTGCTCGAACTTTTCCGCCTTAGCGACCGGGCGTTCTCGCTCGTGAAGCTGCTCAATTCCGTCAGCCCGGCGGAACGGAAGCAGCTTGCCGCCCGGCTGACGAACTCCGCCTTCGTGGTGACGATCACCGACACGCCGGCGATCAGCACGGCGATCCCCTCCGACGACGACCTTGCTGAACTGGAAGACGACATTGTCGCCCGCCTGACGAAATTCGGCATCGTCGAAGCCCGGATCAGGCGGGAATCCGCCGACACGTCCACGGCGGAGCCGCCTGCTTTCACCCCAGATCCCGATGTCGGACAGATCGAGCACGAATTCCTGCGCCTTGCCGCCAGCATCTCCCAAAGCGCCCGGCTTCTGGCGTCCATCGAATTCAAGGACGGGCAGTGGCTGAACTTTGTCATGCCGCTCACGCCGGTCAGCCCGCTTCTGACGGGCAGGACATTGGCGCTTCTGGTGCTGGTCGCCGCCTTCGTCGTCATCCTCTCCATCTGGGCGCTTCGCGGGCTAACGGCGCCCTACCGCTTGCTTGAAAGCGCCGTGAAAAGGCTGGGAGAGGATTTGAAAAGCGCACCCCTCCCCGAGAGCGGCAGCCCGCAATACAGATCCGCCGCGCGGGTGGTCAACGCGATGCAGGCGCGGTTGCGCGACTATGTCGAAGACCGCGAACAACTCGCCGCGGCGCTCGCGCATGATCTGCGCACGCCACTGACCCGCATGAAACTGCGGCTCGAACTCCTGACCAACAAAAAGCTGAAATCCTCGCTCCTCCACGATCTCTCGGACATAGAGGCAATCTCGCGTTCGGTGGTGGATTTCGCCACTTTCGAAGTGAAAGACGAAGCCGACGAGCGGATCGACATGCGTTCGCTCGTCGATTCGATCGTGGACCCCTATAAGGAGGTGTCCTTCGACGGCGAGGCCCTCCCTTCGCGCGGTCTCGTCTGCGTTGGACGGCCAATCGCACTCCGGCGCTGCATCACTAACCTGATCGACAATGCGGTGACATATGGGGGAAAGGCCCATGTGAGCCTGCTTCGTGATGGAGAAGATATCGTCCTCGTCATCCGCGACGAAGGGCCGGGAATCCCGCAGGAGAAGCTCGACGCCGTTTTCCGTCCCTTCACCCGGGTGGAAGGATCGCGCAGCCGCGAAACCGGTGGCTTTGGCCTCGGTCTCACCATCGCCCGCACCATCGCAAGAAGCTTTGGCGGGGATATCAGGCTGGCGAACAGGCCAGGCGGCGGACTGATCACCGAACTGCGCCTGCCTCGCGCCGAAACGCTCGAGCCGGTCAGGCCGGAAGCGCTGTTTGCCAAGGACGTCTGAAGGCCGCTGGAGCTTATCAGCGCCGCTTTCTGTTCTGGCTTCTGCTGCGCAGCCAGAAGATCAGGAAAAACGCCCCGACAAAGGCAATCGCCAGGATCCCGGCCGCAATGGTCGAGACGCTGCCGACCGCAAGCATGAGTCGTGGCATGAAAACCCACGCGGCGCCAAAGCCGAAAAGGATGAGCGCCGCGGCAATCGCCGATTTGCGGTTTTCTTCCGTCAAATCAGCCACCCGCCATCCACCGGGATGGCGGCGCCGGTGGTAAAGGAGCTTTCGTCCGAGGCGAGATAAAGCGCGAGCGCCGCCACTTCTTCGGCTTCGCCGACGCGTCCCATCGGCTGGCGCGCCACGAACATGTCGAGCGCCTTCTCCTTGCCGCCGATCGCTTTGCCGAGTTCTTCGACGCGTTCTTCCCATGACGGAGAACGGATCGTGCCGGGGCAGATGGCGTTGCAGCGTATGTCCTTGGCGACGAAATCGGCCGCTATGGCCTTCGTCAATCCGATCACCGCCGCCTTCGTCGCGCCATAGACGTAGCGGTTCGGCGCGCCCTTCAACGACGAGGCGCCGGAGGACAGATTGACGATCGATCCCGATTTGCCGCGGCTTTCGGCCCGCGCCAGCATGCCCGGCATGAATGCCCTGATCATGCGGTGCATCGACTTGACATTGAGATCGAAGGAGAAGTCCCAGTCCTTTTCGGTGCAATCGAGCACCGTGCCGTGATGAACGAAACCCGCGACATTCACCAGAATGTCGATCTCGCCGATCTTGGCGGCATAGTTCTCGACGGCGCGCGTCGAGAGCACATCGAGCTTGGCTTTCTTGGCGCGCGCAAGGCCCTCGAGCTTCGATCGGTCCACATCCGAGGCGTAGACCCTCGCTCCCTCGCGCACGAAAGCTTCCGCGATCGCGCGGCCGATCCCCTGTCCCGCGGCGGTGACGACCGCGATCCTGTCCTTCAATCGTCCTGGCATTCCCTCTCCCGCAATAATACGGCTGCTATCGCCGGCTGCCTTTCCCGCTGATCGTCAGTGGAGTACCCTGCCGTCGGCGCAATGGCCGAATTCGGTTTCCACGGTGGCATGGCCGATTTTATGGCTGTGCGCAAGGCGGGCCTTGATCGCGACGGTCGCCTCATAGGCATCGGCGCCGTCTTCGAGAAGAGCATGCAGCGTGGCGATGTTCTTGGAGCCGTCTAGCGACCAGACATGCACATGATGGACGCCCCTCACGCCACGGATATTGGTCGCCAGGTCGCGCGCGATTTCGTCGCGGTCGATGCTCCTGGGCACGCCTTCGAGCAGGACGCGGCCGGCATCGCGCATCAGGCGGCCGGCGGCGGCGAAGATCACCACCGCGACCAGCACCGAAAGGATGGGATCGATCG
Organism: Rhizobiaceae bacterium; assembly: GCA_051960255.1. GTDB lineage: Bacteria > Pseudomonadota > Alphaproteobacteria > Rhizobiales > Rhizobiaceae > Mesorhizobium_L. Next base: position 16,299 of record JBQCEL010000108.1, on the reverse strand, counting down.
GATACCATCCGGTCGCAATGATCACGGCCGCCGCGACGATCGCAGCCAGTGATCCGAGCAGATCGCCTGCGACATGGATGATGGCGCCGCGCATGTTCAGGTTCTCGCGATCGCCGCCATGCAGGACGAAGAAAATGCCGACATTCACCGCAAACCCGACGGCGGCGACGATCAGCATGGGCACGCCCAGAACCTTTTCTGGCGAGGCGAAGCGCCCGACGGCCTCGACGACGATCCAGGCGGCGATGAAGAAGATAGCCAGCCCGTTGCTATAGGCGACGAGCGTTTTCACCCGGTCGAAGCCATAGGTATGCGCGGACGTCGCCGGCCGGCCTGCGAGGTGGAAGGCATACCAGGCGAAACCGAGCGACACGGAATCGGTCAGCATGTGGCCCGCATCCGCCAAGAGAGCGAGAGAGCCGACGAAAAAGCCCGCCAGCGCCTCGGCGACCATGAACGCGCCCGTCAGGCAAGCCGCGATCAGCATGCGCTGCTTGTCGCCGCCACCGTGGATATGCCCTCCGGCGTGGTCGTGATGATGATGGCCGGACGCGTGATCATGGCTATGCCCATGATCGGAATGCCCGTGATGTGACTGCTCGTGTGCCATGTCTTTCAGGCTGGAACCGTTTCAGGCCGGAACGCTCGCGCGTATCTCTTCGAGCCGCCTCTTCTGAACGCCGTTCTTGTCGAAATTAGCGGGATCGAGCCATTCTTCAAAGGCCTTGCGATTTCCCGGCCATTCCTTGTCGATCATGGCGAACCAGGCCGTATCCCTGTTTGCGCCTTTGACGACCACATGCTGCCGGAAAATGCCTTCGAAGGCAAAGCCGAAACGCTCCGCGGCCCGCTTCGACGGCAGATTATCATTGTGGCATTTCCATTCGAAGCGACGATAGCCGAGTTCGTCGAAAACGTAGCGCGCGAAAAGGAAAAGCGCCTCGGTCGCCGCCGGCTTGCGCGCCATCAGCGGACTCCAATAGACATTCCCGATCTCGATCACGCCATTGTTCGTGTCGATACGCATCAGCGTCTGCCGCCCGGCGATCTCGCCGCTCGCCTTGTCGACGATGGTGAAGAAAAGCGGGTCCTCGCTGCGCTCCGCCTTGTCGAGCCAAGGCTGGAAGGCAGGACGGCTTGCCGGCGGATAATCCGGAAGATAACGGAAAAGGCGCTCGGCGTCGGGGACGGTCGAGGCCGCATAGAGGCCATCGCCGTGATAAGCGGCGTCGAGCGGCTCGATTGTAACATAGCGGCCTTCGAATGTGCGGCGAGCTGGGCGTTGACGCGAGGTCCAGTCTTTCAGCGATGCGCTCATGATGTCATTCCGTTTGACAAAGCAGGAGAAGGTTCACAAAACCTTCCCAATTACAACTGGACCAGACGGACCGTCAGATGCTCCACACAGTTTCCGCCTTCGATCGAATAGGCGAGGAAAACGCCTTCGCCGTTCTGGCGCGCGCCACGACGCTGGCGCAGCAAGGGCGGGATATCATCAATCTCGGCATCGGTCAGCCGGATTTCCACACGCCCGGCCACATCGTCGAAGCCGCGATCAAAGCATTACGCGATGGCCACCATGGTTATACGCCCGCCACCGGACTGCTCGCCTGCCGCCAGGCCGTGGCGCGCCGGACGCTCGCGATGACGGGCGTGGAAGTTTCGCCCGAAAACATCATGATCATGCCGGGCGGAAAGCCGACAATGTATGCGGCGATTATCATGTTCGGCGAACCGGGCGCGGAAATCCTCTATCCCGATCCCGGCTTTCCCATCTACCGCTCCATGATCGAGTTCACCGGCGCGACGCCCGTGCCGGTGCCGGTTCGCGAGGAGAACGGCTTTGCCTTCTCGGCGCAGGAAACGCTTTCCCTGATCACCCCGAAGACGCGGCTCCTGATCCTCAACTCGCCGGCGAACCCGACGGGCGGCGTGACGCCGCGCGCGGAGATCGAAAAGCTGGTGAAGGGGCTGGAGGGATTCCCGGATGTCGCCATCCTCTCCGATGAGATTTACGACGTCATGACCTATGACGGCGAGAAGGCAACCTCTCTCCTCACCTTCCCGGCGATCCGTGACCGCCTAATCGTGCTGAACGGCTGGTCGAAGACCTGGGCGATGACCGGTTGGCGCATGGGCTGGTCGATCTGGCCGAACTCCCCCGACAATGGCATGCTCTACGACAAGGTGCGCAAGCTCGCGGTTAATTGCTGGTCCTGCGTCAACGCGCCGAACCAGTTTGCCGGCATCGCCGCAATTGATGGCCCGCAGGACGAGGTCGAGACGATGCTGAAGGCCTTCGACCGTCGCCGGAAAATCGTCGTCGAGGGGTTGAACGGCCTTCCGGGCGTCTCCTGCGCCACGCCCAAGGGCGCTTTCTATGCCTTCCCCAATGTCAAGGAGACGGGCTGGCAGGCGAAGAAGCTCGCCTCGGCCCTTCTCGAAGAAGCCGGCGTGGCGCTGATCGGCGGGCCGGATTTCGGCGTTCTCGGAGAGGGCTATCTCAGGCTGTCCTACGCCAATTCGGAAGAGAATATTTTGCGCGCCATCGACAGGATGGAAAAGTTCCTGGCAAGATAGAAACACGACCGGGGAGGACTTGCCGATGCTCTATGCGATCCTGGCTTATCACGTCGAGGAAAAGATAAGCTCGATGAGCGCAGCGGAAGACACCGCTCTGATGGCGGACCTCGAGCGCATCCATGAGCGGCTGACGAAGATGGGCAGCCTTGGGCCAGCCGCCCGCCTCGGCAAAACGAAGGACGCGGTCACGCTTCGGGACGCCGTCATGGATGGCCCCTTCGCCGAAACCAAGGAGCAGCTTCTCGGCTTCTACATTGTGGATTTCGAAACCCAGGACGAAGCGGTCGCTGCGGCGCGTGATTTGCGTAGCGTCAATCCGACGGCGGTCTATGAAGTCCGCCCCATCGTGCACTTCCGTCCCGGTGCAACGCTCGACGGCTGAAGCGCAAAACTCTACCCGCTCTTTCCGAACAGCGATTTCTCGAACCAGTGATGAGCGTAGGGATTGTCATTGTAGCGCGCGATCTCGCCATAGCCACGCTTGAGGTAAAGCTGGCGCGCCTCGATGAGCGCCTTGTTGGTGTCGAGCTTCACGGTCTTGAACCCCTGCTCGATCGCCAACGCCTCCAGCCTGTCCATCAGCCTGCTCGCCACGCCGAGGCCGCGAACGGAAGGCGCCGTCCAGACGCGTTTGATCTCGCCGGTCGCCTCGTCCAGCCGCTTCAGCACACCGCATCCGACAGGCTCGCCGTCCAACCGTGCGACGAGCAACCATCCGACGGGTGGCGTCATTTCGGCTTCGGTCAGCATATTGCCGTTCGCCGGGTCGAAACCGGCATCGAAGCGCTCGGCCAATTCGGCAAAATATTGAGCGAGACACCACCGCGCCTCCGCGTTTTCCGGCGGTTCAAGCGCAATCGTTAGCCCTGTAACACGCATCAGTCTTTCGACCTCCGCCATCGCCGCGACAAGCCTGTCGCGTTGCGATGGACCGAGCGGTTCCAGGATTTCCTCGGCCAGGCGATCGGACAGCGTGTCATAGGTCCGGTATTCCCGCTCGCCCTTCGCCGTCAGAACCGCTTCGCGCACGCGCCCGTCATTCGGACTTTTCTGAACCTCGGCCATGCCCTGCCCTTCGAGAGAACGCAGAAGCCTGCTGAGGTAGCCCGAATCGAGACCGAGCCTGTTCCTGAGCATGCGCAAATCAGCACTGCCGCCCAGCGCACCAATCTCGAAGATCAGCCGCGCTTCCGCGAGCGGCCGCCCGCGCGAGACATAACTGTCCTGCAGCGCGCCGACACGCTGCGTTACCAGCCGATTGAAACTACGGATCTGTTTGACCTGGCCGATTTCCATTCTCTGACCTTAGTCAGAGATTTTCGGCTCCGCAAGACATTCCTCGTTAGAAACGCTTAGCCGCGGCCGACGAAGGGCATCTTCGTCGCCATCACGTTCATGAAGAGGATGTTGGCGTCGAGCGGCAGGCTCGCCATATGCAGCACGGCATCGGCGACGATCTGGGCGTCGATTACTGGTTCCACAGCGATCTGGCCGTTCGCCTGCGGCACGCCCCTGGTCATCTGAGCGCCCATTTCCGTCATTGCGTTGCCAATGTCGATCTGGCCGCAGGCGATGTCGAAGGGACGGCCGTCGAGCGCCAATGTGCGCGTCAGTCCGGAAATGCCATGCTTCGTCGTCGTATAGGGTACCGAACCAGGCCGTGGCGCATAAGCGGAAATCGAGCCATTGTTGATGATGCGGCCGCCTATTGGCGATTGCCGCCGCATCTGCCGGAACGCCGCCCGTGCGCAGAGGAACGAGCCGGTCAGATTGGCGTCCACAACATCGCGCCAAATCTCCACCGGGATCTCGTCGATGAGCGTCGGCGGATAGCCGCGGCCGGCATTGTTGAAGAGAAGATCGACCCGACCGAATTCCGCGACCGTCTTTTCGAAGAGAGCGTCCACCTCTTCGGGCTTGGAGACGTCGCAACTGACCGCGATTGCTTTGCCTCGTCCGCCATCCGCCGCCTTCACCGCCTCTTCGAGCACGTCGAGACGCCGCCCCGTGAAAACGGTGTTCCAGCCATTTTTCACCAGTGCGATGGCGCTGGCCTTGCCGATGCCGCTTCCGGCGCCGGTGACGATGGCGACTTTCGCTGAACTCATATCTGCTCTCCTGTCTGCCCTTTCAAATGGCAGATCGGGAGATCGGGAGCAAGCAGCGAGGGCAACTGATATGCTGACAAAAAGGGCGGTCGCGGGACCGCCCGAATTTTCGATCGGTCTGGGAGGAGGAAAACCGATTCGATGAACTTAGAATGAGGTAACTTGATTAACAAAACGTTAACAATTGTCTCATCTCCTCAGTGCAACCACGGAAGAAAGGACTGTCCCGCAAGCGCCTGAAAGAAAAGGAACGCGACGAAGCCGCAGAAAAGCAGCGCGAACAGCCACACCGGCCAGCGCCTTTCAGGCCCCAGCACGAGGGCCGAAACGACGCCGAAGGCAGGAATGAAATGCATCGCATGGGTGCCGAAGAGATGCGCCACACGAAGATCGCCGCCATCGCGCGACCAGCCGGTGAGCGCCATGCCACCGGAATCCGAATGAACTCCGCCGATCCAGTGGCTGCCCATGGCGCTCATCGTTCCGGCCGGGATAAGCGTGAGCACGAAAGAGAGCGTCAGGCCCAATACCACCGCGTCCCTGATGGCCGGCGCAACGTCGAGCCGGCGGTTTCGTGCGATGAGGATGCCGAGAACCGCCGAGAAGCCGATCATCAGCACGGCGCCGATCCCCATCAGCCCGTAAAGTGCCATATGCAAATTGTCGGTATAGTTGAAATGCGAGGCCTCGTCGCGCGATGCCTGTAATGCGATATAGAAGACCTCAAGCGTCCCGGCGCTTGCGGTCGCCCAGGCCAACCCGCGAAACCAGCGCGCGGTTCTCGTCGCTTCTTCGACCCAACTGGCGAAGAACGCCAGCGTGAACATGTAGATAGCGACGGCAAGCGCGAATTTGAGCGGCTTGATCCAGAGGTCGATGCCATTGAAGAGGCGCGCATCAAGCAGCGAAGCAAATCCCATCGGAAGCATTGCTGCGACGAGCAGCACCCCTGCGCCGGTCAACACGGATTGGCGCGCCGAAAGTTCCTTCAGCCACCCTGTTGCCGTCGGACGACCGAGGGACGGAGCGTGGAAGGTTTCGGAAAAGACGCTCATGACATCACCTTTGTGCTCATCCCGGGCTGCGCCGCGATGCTTTTCGTTGAACGGATGGCGTTGAAGAGAAGGAAGCCGGCCGGGCCGAACAGGAAAGTTGCGGCGAGGCAGGGAATGACCGCCCAGAACGGAACCTCGTCCAACCGGGCGGTGCGCGCGATCCAGGCGCCGACGAATAGGTCGAAGGCCAGGTAGTGGATCCAGCCGGCGAGCAGTAATTGCCGCGTCTGAAAGAGACGAGCCACATCTTCAAGACTGCCGAAACCGCCCTTTCCGCTTGTCCAGAACGCGAAGATCAGCCCGCAATAGGCGACCGAGAGCAAAAGAGGAATAGCGAGGCCGGAAAGCCGTTCGGCCAGAGAGGGCTTAAGAGGACTCGCCAGGAGTACGAGCCAGCCAAAGAGGGCGATCAAGTTCGTAATCCGGAAGATGATGTCGGGATCCATGTGCGACCTCCACGGGACCAACTAAAGAGATAGGCATCTTCCATCGCAATCTTTACAAAGTCAAGATAGAACTTTCCGTCGTAAAGATTGCGTCTGCTCTCGCTTTCCGATTAAGACGAAAGACGGCGCGGAGTTGCCGCGACGCGGGCGCGGAGTCGGAAATGGACAACATCGAGAGCGGCAAGCGGCCCTATCATCATGGCGATTTGCGCCAGGCGCTTCTGCGGGCGGCAGAGGAGGAACTGAAGGAAAAGGGCATCGAGGGCTTCACCCTGCGCGGCTGCGCCAAGCGGGCCGGCGTCTCCCACGCCGCCCCGGCGCATCACTTTCGCGATGCCGATGCCCTGCTGACGGCACTCGCCGCTGTCGCGTATTCCCGTTTGGTCGCCGCGATGAACGCCAGGCAGGCCGAAGCCGAAGAAGATGCCGCTTCGCAGCTTGTGGCGCTCGGTCTCGGCTATATCGACTTTGCCACCGCCGAACCCGCCCTCTTCAAGCTGATGTTCTCCTCCGACAGGCCTGATTTCTCCGATCCTACGTTGGGTGAGGTCGCAACCGCAGCCTACAAAGCGCTGGTTCAGGCGGTTTGCGCGGCAAGGGGTAGCGAGGACGAGGAGGCCGCCGCGCCAGACATCGCGGCCGCATGGGCGATGGTCCACGGCATTGCCGAACTTGTGAATGCCGGTCAGTTGCGGATGTTATCGGCCCTCGGTCCCGGCAAGCGGAAAGACATATACAGTGCTCTCCTCGCGCGGGTGCTGCCGAAAAAACAACCTGATTGAGGCGGTCTGGTTGCCGGTTCTCACCCGTGGCAATAGGGCGGCGCCTTCCGGCTTTCCTGCCGCACGAAAGCGGAAATCGTCATGAGTGTCGGTGCGAATTGCCGAAGCGGCGGCGCGAGCGTTCCGATCAGCGTCACATGACCGAGCCGCGGATAAAGCGCTGTCCTGACGTCGTTCCCGGAACGCCTAAGAGCCGCGGCCAATTCTTTCGTCTCCTTCGGATCGACGACAAGATCGAACGTGCCGCTGATGAGAAGCGACGGCGGATGATGCCCCCCGGCGAAATTGATTGGCCTGCTCGCCGCAAGAAGCGGCTTCGGGAAGATGCGGTTGTAGAGTTCCCTCGGCGGTTTGAAATCGTATGGCCCGGCGAGTCCGACGAAGCCTGCGATCTTCTGGCAGACATCGATGCCGTCTGCCCCGAGATAGTGCGGATCGAAGGTAACAAGAGCGGCGATCTGCGCCCCGGCGGAATGGCCCATGAGGATAATCGGCCGGCCCTTCGCCACGGTGCTGGAAACCGTCGCGACCGCCTTGGCGACATCCTCGACGAAAGTCGGAAAGATGGCCTTTGGATAGATTCGGTAGTCGGGAATGGCGACGACAAAACCCTCGCGGGCGAGCGCCGTCCCGACGAAAGCATAATCCTTGCGGCTGCCGCTGCGCCAGCTGCCGCCATAGACGAAGAGGATGACGGGCGCCTGTCTCCTCCTCTTGGCTGGCAGATATATGTCCATCCGCTGCCGGGGATCGCCGCCATAGGCGACGTTCCGGTCGACCGCGGTTCCCTTATGCGGGGAAATAGCGTTGATCAGCCCGATCCCGTCCGAACAGCCGGACAGCAGCAGGAGAAGGACGAGAACGACAGCTTTCAACCACCGTCTCCGTGTTTACAAGAACATCTCTCCTTTCTCATGCGAAAGAAACGCGGGCAAGCCGCCCGTTTCATGCGGCGAGATGCGGTTCATCCGTCGAGCGAGAGGACGCAACCTTCAATATGCTGGACAAGGCCTTGCGGCAGCTTCAGCCTTTTCGCCAGCCAATCGAGATACCGGCGTTCCCCATCCGAAATCGCGTCCACCGCGAGGCGTGAGGCCGCATAGAGCTCGATCTTCTGGGCGTCGGTCTTCGCAGCGGTAATCATCTCATCAAGATCGACGGGACGGGCCAGTTCTCGGGACAGAAAGCTTTCGACGTCGCCCTCCATGGCCAATGCGCGCATTCTGTCGAGGATGGCCTGATTTTCGCAAGCATCGATTACGCCGTCCGAGCGTGCCGCCGCGATCATGCCCCGCACCAGGGTGAGAGCGAATGCCTCCTCCCCCTGAGGCAGGCGCTTGGGGTGAAACGCGGTGTCCTCCGGCGCAAGCGTCAGAACAAAGGTTCCGCCGTCGATCGGGTTGGCCGGCTGGCTGCCGTTTCGATAATTGCGGTAGGCTTGGCAGGCAAAGCCGGCGATGACGGCGACCCCACCGATCTTCACTGCCGTTTGCGCCAATTGCCGGCCCGTCCTCGTGCCGAGCAGCAGCGCGGCGACGGCTCCGGTCGCCACCGGATCGGTTTTCACGGGATGGCTTGTTTTCGCGGCACTCTCCGCGATGGCCCCGCCGAAGCCGCTGATTTTGGCCGCCAGAAAGTCGTCAAGCAGCTTTTTCGGTTCTAGCATGGAACCTCCGCATCATGATCGACACCCGCCCTAGGCGCGTCGTCAGGTAAGGATGCTTCACGACATTACAATGACGCGGCGCAGACGATTTCGTGACTGTATCGGAAAGTGATCGCGAGCGCCGCGGGGGGCGCGCCTTTCCCCAACTAACCCAATTCCCGGGTGGAATCTTCTTGTCGCTCCGAGGGCGGACACATGCAGAAGCCCTTTTCAGCAACGGGTCCGGCCGCCTCCGCTGGGCGCAGTGGCCTGCCGCAATCGGCACAGAGTTTCGCCCTTCCCCCCTTCAATCCGTGGGCGACCGAAACACGCTCGTCGAAGACGAAGCATTCGCCACGCCAGAGGCTCTTCTCCTCCGGCACGTCTTCCAGATATTTGAGGATCCCGCCTTTGAGATGGAACACCTCTTCAACGCCTGCTGCGCGCATATAGGCGCTCGCCTTCTCGCATCGGATACCGCCGGTGCAGAACATCGCGACCTTGCGGCCGCGAAACCGCTCGCTGTTCCCGTCAACCCAGGATGGGAATTCGCGGAAACTCTCCGTTTCGGGATCGGTCGCGCCCGAAAACGTGCCGAGCGCCACCTCATAAACATTGCGGGTATCCACCACGACGGTTTCCGGATCGGCTATCAGCCTGTTCCATTCATCGGGCGTGACGTAGGCGCCTGCATGGCGAACGGGATCGACACTCGCCACCCCCATGGTGACGATCTCCTTCTTCAGCCGCACCTTCATGCGCCGGAAAGGCATGGACGGTGCGGTGGAGAACTTGATTTCCGCGCCATGGAAGCCCGGCAGTTCTTCCAGGAAACGGAGGAGCCTGCCGATGCCCTCCTCCAACCCCGCGACCGTCCCGTTGATGCCCTCCGGCGCAAGAAGCAGGCTTCCCTTGAGCCCCTGTTCACGGCAAAGCGCAAGAAGCGGGGAGCGCAAGACCGCCGGCTCCGCGATCTCCATGAAACGATAAAGCGCAGCGACGCTGACGGGATCTTCAGGTGTGGACAAAACCATAGGGATAAGACGTTTCGTCGCTTTCGGGGGAGCGGGCGGTGAGGAGAGCCTGCTCAAGGCCTTCGCTCCGCCAGGCCAGCCTTATCCCTGGCATTTCCGCCTGGCAAGACGCCTGTTCCCGCCTTCCATTATCCGCCAGAAACGGGCAGCAAAATTGCGTGACTTTCTCCACCCCCTGCGGTGCGGGCGCAATTTCGGCCCGGTCAATGAATATGGGAGCTGGATGATGTTTTCAGACGATGTGATCGGCGCAATCACCGCTGTGGCCGCCGATCTCGATATCGAGTCGGCGGCGCTGCTCGCCGTCGCGGACGTGGAAAGCGGCGGGCAGCCTTATGCGATCGTTCGAGGGAAAAAGGAGCCGCTGATACGGTTCGAGGGTCATTATTTCGACCGCAGGCTGAGCGGAGAGAAACGGGAGCGGGCGAGAAAGGCCGGCCTCGCTTCTCCGGCGCCGGGCGCCATTCGCAATCCGTTCGGGCAAGCGGCGCGCTGGCGGCTTCTGACGCGCGCCGAAGCCATAGATCGCGAGGCCGCTCGGGAATCTGTTTCATGGGGGCTCGGCCAGGTCATGGGCGCTCATTGGAAGATGCTTGGTTACGCAAATGTCGACGCCTTTGTTTCCGAACTCAGGGAGAGCGTCACCGGCCAAGCGAGGGTGATGGCTCGTTTTATTGCTCAAGCGGGCCTCGTGGACGCGCTCAAGCGCCACGACTGGGCGGCGTTCGCGCGCGGCTATAACGGGTCGCTTTTCGCACGCAATTCCTACGATCGCCGGATTGCGGAGGCTTTTGTCGCCTATGGGGGCAGCGCCGACGCCCTCGCCTATTCGTTCGCCGCCAATGGAGAACCGGCCCTGCTCTCGGCCGGCTCCGTCGGGCCGGCTGTCACTCGCCTGCAGCAATGCCTCACGGAACGAGGCTATGCCGTCGATGCGGACGGCATCTTTGGCGCGCGCACTTCCGCCGCGCTTTGCCGGTTTCAGGCTGAACATGGTCTGGCGGCCGACGGCATAGCCGGGCCGGCAACGATGGCGAGCCTATCCGACGCCGAGCGCTCAGGCGATGAATCGACCTCGGAAAGTTGATCTTTTCGGAGCGGTGCGTTCGTGGACTTGATCGAAGCGAGCTGCTAAACCGATTGTATTGCGGCGCAGCAGATGCCGCCATAGCGCCGATCATTATTTCCCTGCTCGCCGAGGATGGACCCGTCATGCAGAAGAAACTCGAGAAGTTGACTGCCATCCTCGAGGGCCAGCCGATGATCCCTGTGCTCAAGATCGAGCAATTGGCGGATGCGGTTCCCCTGGCGCGCGCTCTTGTGTCCGGCGGGCTTCCGGCGATCGAGATCACGCTCAGAACGCCGGATGCGATCGACGCCATCCGGCTCGTCGCGAGCGAGGTTCCGGATGCGATCGTCGGCGCGGGGACCGTGCTGTCGCCACGCAATTATGACAGCGCCGTCGATGCGGGCGCGCGATTCATCGTTAGCCCCGGCACGACCCAGGAACTTCTCGACACCGCAAGGGACGCATCCGTCCCCTTCCTGCCGGGCGCGATCACGCCGAGCGAAATCATGGCGCTGAGGGAAGAAGGCTTCTCGATCCTCAAATTCTTTCCGGCGGAACAATCGGGCGGCGCCGCGTTCCTGAAGTCGCTCGCCTCGCCGCTTGCCGGCACGCGTTTCTGTCCTACCGGCGGAATTTCGTTAAAGAACGCAAAGGACTATCTCAGCCTTTCCAATGTCGTCTGCGTCGGCGGCACCTGGGTCGCTCCGGACGAGCTTATCGCCGCCGGCGAATGGGAAAAAATCACGCTCCTCGCACGCGAAGCGGCGGGGCTGAAACGCGCTGGCTGATCTTCGGGTTATAGCGTTTCGGCGGACGGCTCAATCCGTACCGAAGCGGGCGACCGGCAGGAAAGTCACGGCATTCCCGCTGAAATGGCTGGCGTCCCTCGGCCGGCCGCTGACTTGGAAGCCTTCCGTATAGACCATCCTCGGCGTGCTGTGGACGATGTTATAAGCGAGCGACCGCGCCTTGCTGCTGGCAATCGCGGGGCTGAAGGAATGCTGCTGGACAGCCCAGCGGACGATCTCGCTGTGGATCGGCACTTCAAAGGACTTCCGCCTCGGCCTGGCCGTGGCTGCGGATCGTCTCGAATGTTTGTCCGTTGTCCTGACGCCGGAGGCGATCGCGTCCGCTGCGCTCATGCCTGCAGGCCGATCGAGCAGGGCCAGCCGCGGTGATGCGGACGGGGCGAGGCGATCCCCCTTGCCGCTATTGTCTTCCGTTCTGAAAACGGCGGGAGCAGCGGTCGTCTCTTGCGGCTCATAGCTTGGCCGCTGTTCGGGAAGCATGGCGATCTTTCCAGCGCCCGTCCGGGGCTCATCTGGCCGCGCCGAGGGTAATTGGCCGGTAAAGGCCGCAAGTGTCGGGATCGGCCTCGGATCGGTGTGCTCTGCGTCGCGCGGCGCCTGCTGCGCGGAATGTCCGGCGATCAATGCCGCCAGCTGATCGGCATTGGCGGCGTAAGTTTGGGCCTTCGGTTCGCTATGCCGCAGACCGGCGACTTCCGTCGTGTCAGGCGGCGGCGAATAATCCGGCCGTCGTGAAGGAATCGGTATGTTGAGCGCGATTTGTGGCTGCTCCGCCGGGGTCTCCGGCGCGTCGCTCGCATTGGCCGGCCCAACATCGACTTCCGGCCGCGGCGCCCTGAGCGGCAGCGGAACGTCCTGTGGCGGAAGCGCGGCGACAATTGCTTCGCGTTTGTCAGGCTTCGGCTGGGATGCGCCGCTTGCCAGTTCGACGCCGGGCAAGCCCGTTGAGGACGCGGGGTTTTTCACAGCGGTTCGAACCTGGGTGGCTTTGGCGCTTGCAATTTGAACGTCCCGTTCATCCTCTTCCTGATCGGCGCCGCCGCCGAAAAGCATGGCGAAGAAGCCCTTATGTTTCGTGGATGCGCTCGCCACCTGTATGTCGGGCGCCTGCCCGCCGCGTGCCTTGTAATCAGCGAGCGCCGCTTCGTAACCTGGCAGCGGCTTTCCATCGGACGGCACATAAAGCGTCTTGCCGGTGGGGAAGAGTGCCAGCAGCTCACGCCGGCTCATACGCGGCCAGTGCCGCGGGCTGCCGACATCCATATGCACGAAAGGCGAGCCCGACGTCGGATAATAGCCGACGCCACCGACCTCGATCTTGAGGCCGATCTCGCGCAGTTTCTCAAGCGGCACGCCGGGAATGAAGAAATCGATCGCCTTGCCACGCGTGTGCTGGCTCTCGCGGGCGACGCCGCGCGTGCGCCTGCGCAGCATGGCATTGGTTTCGGGCGCGCGATAACCGCACACGACATTGATATAATCGTGCGAGCCGGTCTTCTGATAAACCGTCCAAAGAAGATCGAAGAGGCGCGGATCCATCTTCACCTCTTCGTTGCGACGCCAGTCCCTCAAGATGTAATCGAGTTTCTTCAGCCCTTCCGGCAGGTAATGCCCGTCCTTTTTGTAGGCGATCTCGGCCTTTTCATGTGTGTGGAGGTGGTAGATTTTGAGCGTCCGCACTTCGGCGCTCGCGCCGCCAATGAAAGCGAACAGGGAAGCGATCGCCACGACGAAACGCGCCATCCATCCCGGAATGCCCAGAACAAAATCCCCGCGCCCGATGATGGGTGTATGCGATCTGGTCAAATCAACGGCCTTACGGCTTACCGATGTCCCCGAACCTGACACTCGAAAGATGGATCACCTCCCGACTATCGCTGCGAATGGTTAATCCGCACTTAGTGGCGGCCAATTGCGGTCACAGCATGGCAAGAGAATGACCGCATCAAGTCGCCGCAAAGCGTGGTAAATGCAATGCATATGAAAAATAAGGGAAAATCGCAATCCGGCTTGGCCCTTTATCCACGCCCCCTGCGGCTTCGCACAGGCCGTAGAAGGATCAGGAAGCGGAAGCCATGCTCTCCGTCCTGGCCTCGGGATCGATGCCGTAATCCTTGAGCTTGCGGTAGAGCGTGGAGCGACCGATGCCGAGCCGGCGCGCGACCTCGCTCATTTGCCCCTGATAATGGTCGATCGCCAATTTGATCATTTCCAGCTCGACGTCCGCGAGCCGCCGCACATTTCCGCGCTCGTCCAGCGCCCGAACAACGCCGAAACCCTGTTTTTCCGGCCGATCCCGCTGGACCTGCTCCACGGGCCGTACACGCCGGCTCGCCGCGTCTCCGTCATTGCCTACAAGCGCCATCCCGTCCTGCTGCGTCAGGTCGATTCCTTCGATCTGAGCTCTGATTTGCGGGAACTCATCCGGGGTCAGCAGGCCGTCTTCGCTGAGAACGACGGCGCGGAAGACGGCGTTCTCCAATTGTCTGATGTTTCCCGGCCAATCATAGGCCGTCAGCAAGGAAAGCGCCTCGGGATTGATCCCAGTCACCCCCTTGCCGGAACCGGACGCTCCCATGCGCTGGATGAAATGATCGACCAGATAGGGAATGTCCTCCGGCCGCTCGCGAAGCGGCGGCACGAGGATCGGAAAGACGTTCAGCCGATAGAACAGATCCTCACGGAATTTTCCGTCGCGCACCCGCTGCAGGAGATCGCGATGCGTCGCGGAGATCAGCCGGATGTCTACTTTCTGCGTCGAGCGGGCCCCGACTGGATCGACCTCTCCCTCCTGCACGGCACGAAGGAGCTTCACCTGGACGTCGAGCGGCAGATCGCCGATCTCGTCGAGGAACAGCGTCCCGCCGTCGGCTTCGACGAACTTGCCGATATGGCGCTCCGTCGCGCCGGTGAAGGCGCCCTTCTCATGGCCAAAGAGAATGCTTTCCACCAGATTGTCGGGGATCGCGCCGCAATTGACCGTAACAAAAGGCTTTCCCTTTCGCTCGCTGGAGCCTTGGATCGCGCGGGCCACGAGTTCCTTGCCAACGCCCGATTCGCCTTCGATCAGGATCGGTATGTCGGAGGCAGCCGCTTTCCTGCCCAGCCTGACGACGCGCTCCATGACCGGGCTGCGCGTGACGATGTCCTTGAACGAGAGCACGCGGTCGCTGCGTTGCCGCGTTCGCTTGGCGTCGCCTTCGAAGGCGCCCAGCTTCAATGCGCTGCTCACCGCCGTCATCAGCCGCTCCGGCGAGGCAGGCTTCACGACGAAATCGAAGGCGCCGTTGCGCATGGCGGCGACGACGGTGTCGATGCCGCCCTTCGCCGTCTGCACGATAACCGGCAGCGCGAGATTGCGCGAGCGCAGGCTGGCCAGCACCTGGATACCGTCCATGCCGGGCATCATGAGGTCGAGGATAATGACGGCGACGTCCTTGCCGGCTTCGCTCTCCAGCATGCTGAGCGCCGCCTCGCCGCCTTCGGCGAGAACCGTGCTGTATCCGGATTTGCAGACGACCGCGTCAAGCAGCCTGCGCTGGACCGGGTCGTCGTCGACAATGAGTACGGTGCCTGCCATTGGGCCTTTGCGATTTTTGCCGGCGTGGTGTCTGGATCAGATTGGCACAGGGTTCTAAATAAAGGCTTCCAAAAACCCGGTGAATGATTTGTTTCCGCCTGTCGGGAATCCGTTCTCCGATCATCGACCAGCGAACGCCGAAAGAGGACATCATGCCATTTGCCGACGGCCAGCGCGGCCAATCCAGCCAGTCGTCGCATCAAGGCGCGACGGCGGCGAAAGCCGACAGCAGGAATTCTCTCGGTGATCTGCCGGAATGGAACCTCTCCGACCTCTACCCTGCCATGGATTCCCCTGAACTGGCGCGCGATCTGGAAACGGTCGCCTCAGATGCAGCGGCTTTTGAAAAGCGCTGGAAGGGCACGCTGGCTCGGGAAGCAGAACGCCGCGAAAAGGGCGCGCTTGGCGAGGCGCTTCGCTCCTACGAGGCAATCCAGGAATTGATCGGTCGGCTCTATTCCTATGCAGGCCTGCTTTATTCGGGCGACACGTCAGATCCCAAACGGGCGAAATTTTATGGCGACATCCAGGAGAAGATGACGGACGCCAGCGCGCATCTGATCTTCTTTGAACTGGAACTGAACACGATCGGCGACGACGCGATCGAGGCGGCCCTCGATGCCGATCCGGCTTTCGGCCATTACCGTCCCTGGGTGCTCGATTTGAGGAAGGACAAGCCCTACCAGCTTGAAGACCGGATAGAGCAGCTTTTCCACGAAAAATCCGTCACCGGCCGCGGCGCCTGGAACCGGCTCTTCGACGAGACGATGAGCAGCCTGCGCTTCGATGTCGACGGCGAGGAACTGACGCTCGAGCCGACCTTGAACAAGCTTCAGGACGCCGATCCCGAAACACGGCGCAAGGCGGCGGAGGCGTTGGCTGCCGTTTTTAAGGCCAATCTGCGCACCTTCACCCTGATCACCAACACGCTCGCCAAGGACAAGGAAATCTCCGACCGCTGGCGCGGCTTCCGGGACATCGCGGATTCGCGCCACCTCGCCAACCGCGTCGAGCGCGAGGTGGTGGACGCGCTCGCAAGCGCGGTGCGCGAAGCCTACCCACGCCTCTCCCACCGCTATTACGCGATGAAAGCCAAATGGCTCGGCATGGACCAGATGAACCATTGGGATCGCAACGCGCCGCTGCCCGATACCCCGCAGGCGACGATCGGCTGGGAGGAGGCAAGAA